>NZ_JAIQXV010000021.1 GCF_020166415.1 Deinococcus multiflagellatus | reverse complement strand
TCCGCTGGTGTTCGTGCTCTTGGTCGGTCTGTTGACGCATGACTCTCGCCTGCGCGCCTACAGCCTCCCTTTCTCCGTTACGGGCCTGCTGATCGCCGCGTACCACAACCTGCTGTACTACGGCGTCATTCCCGAAGGCCTCACGCAGTGCGCGGCCGGCGTGTCCTGCACCGCCCGGCAGATTGAGTGGCTGGGATTCATCACGATTCCCCTGCTCAGCCTGAGTGCTTTCACCGTCATCACCCTCAGCCTGCTGCTCTCCAAACCCCGAGGTACATCATGACACAGTCCTCCAAGAAAGCCCCCGTCCTTCTGCTGGCCCTCGGCGCGCTCGCTGTCCTGGCCACCATCGTGGTCCTGAGCCTGGCCAACCGGGGCACGTCACAGGCCGCCGCCCTGCTGGCCGACGCCAGTGAACGCCTCATCCGCGCCGACAGCCCTGCCCTGGGCCCCGCCGACGCCAACGTCACCATCGTGGAATTCTTTGACCCGGAATGCGAAGCCTGCCGGGCCATTGAACCGGACCTGATGAAGTTGCTGGAGAAGTACGACGGTCAGGTACGTCTGGTCGCGCGCTATTTTCCGCTGCACAGCAACTCCGTCCTCGCCGCGGGTCTGATTGAGGCAGCCGCCAAAGAAGATGAGGCCAAACGCTGGCGAGCCCGGGATTACCTGTTTACTAAGCAGTCCGAGTGGGGCGAGCAGCAGACTCCACAGACCAGCAAATTCCTGGACTACGCCGCGAACCTGGGCCTGGACCGCGCGCAGGTGCAGCGCAGCCTGGAGTCAAAAGAAGTGCGGGACCTGGTTGAACGCGACCGGCAGGACGGCGTGGCCCTCGGGGTCAGCGGCACACCCACGTTCTTCGTGAATGGGCAGCGGCTTGAGCAGCTCAGTGTGCAGGCGCTGGAGGCGGCCATTCAGGAGGGGGTCAAGTAACCGCGAGCAACCCATCAAGATGCGCAGAGACGAGGCCCCATGTGGGGCCTCGTCTCATTTCTGGCTGCGTGCCGGCCCACAGCCTCTGTACCGGAGCGGCCCAAGCGACAGCCCACGCCCTGCGTGTGATCTATGAATTGCTGCTCATCCTTTGGTCCAAGCCACTTGATACATTCACGCCGTCTTATGCGGATTCACATGTTTGGCGCGGCGCTCATGGCGGCGGTCTTGATCTCTCTGGGCTCGGCCGCCAGCATCACCGTCAAAGCGGGCGACACCCTGTCCAGCCTTGCGGCGCGCCATGGCACCACGGTCACGGCCCTGCTCCAGATCAATCCAAGTGTGCGTGCCAACCAGCTCCGGGTCGGTCAGAAGCTGACGCTGCCCACCCGGCCGGCCTCAACTCCTGGGGTGACCGTCCGCGCCGCCTCGGTGCGCGTCAGCGCGGTGCCGCCCGTTCAGGGCCGTCTGACCACGCCTTTTAATGCCCAGCATGGGGGGCTGGACCTGGCCGCCCCCACCGGTACGCCCATCCGCGCGACCATGGCCGGCACCGTCAAGAGCGCGGTCTTTGATGCGCGCAACGGGTGGGGCTGGACCATCGTGCTGGAGCATGCGGGCGGCCTGACCACCCGGTACAGCCACAACAGCGTCAATCTGGTGCGTACGGGCCAGCAGGTGGTCACGGGACAGGTCATCGCGCGTGTGGGCAGCACGGGCAACAGCACCGGGCCCCATCTCGATTTCCGCGTCTATCAGGCAGGCATTCCCGTGAACCCGTACGGTCTCTTTTAAATCTGAACAGATGTGAAAGGAGAGAGGATGCGTTCCTGGCCCGTCCCAGTCCGCTGCGTCTGGCGTTCCGATGTGGCTTGGGCGGCGCTGGGTGGCGTGCTCGGTCTGGGGTTTCTCGTCTCGAGCTGGAGCTGGCTCGCCCCCTTGCCCCTGGCCCTGCTCTTCCGTGAGATCACGCGGCGCCCCCCCACCGACACGTTCAAACTCACCTGGCTCTTCGGCGCCGGGTTCTTCGCCGCCCACCTGTTGTGGCTGCCCAGCAGCCTTTCGGACTTTCTGGGCCCGGGTGCGGTCATCCTGAGTGTCCTGCTCATCGCCCTGCTGGCCAGCCTGTGGGGGCTGACCGCTGCCCTGACCCGCCGGCTCCTGGGTTCTGCCACGCTGTGGGGCTTGCCCCTGGCCTGGACGGTCATGGACGCGCTGCGCGCCGCCGGCCCATTTGGGTTCACCTGGGGCAGCCTGGGCTACGCCTGGGCGCAGACGCCCCTGGTGCAGGTGGCGGACCTGGGGGGCATTGCCCTGGTGGGCCTGCTGGTGGCTTTGAGTGCGGCTGCCCTGGTGTCGGGGCGGGGTTTGGGACAAAGCGCGGTGCTGGGTGCGGTGCTGCTGGCCGCAGGCTACGGCCTGACCCGCCCAGCCGCGCCTGACAGCACACAGCAGGTCCTGCTGGTCCAGGGCAACATCGACCCCCGGCTCAAAGCAGCAGGTCGCCGCACGGAAGAACTGACGCACTACCTGACTCTGACGGCCGCTGGCCTGCGCGCGGCGCCCGCCTCCCTGGTCGTCTGGCCGGAAACGGCCGCCCCGCAGGCCCCCACCACGGCGCCTGTCCGCCGCGCGCTCGCGGCCGTGCCAGTGCCCCTGCTCCTGGGTGCCCCCACCCAGGACGCTGGCCTGCGCAACAGTGTGTACGCGGTGCAGGCGGGACAGACGTTGGGCCGCCAGGACAAACGGCGACTCGTGCCCTTTGGGGAATTCTTTCCGGCCCGCGCCGCCCTGAACGGAGTGTATCGCGCGGTGTTCGCGGGGTTGGGCCTCCCGCCCTTGACCGGCACAGTGCCTGGCACCACCACACAGCCCCTGATCCTGGGCCCCCTCCGGGCTGGTGTCCTGATCTGCTACGAGTCCACCTTTCCAGGCGTGGCCCGCGCCCTGGTGACCCAGGGGGCCAATCTGCTGGTGACGGCGTCGAACGACGCCTGGTTTGGTCCGTCCACTGGCGCGGAGCAGCACTTCCAGATGGGCCGCGTGCGCGCCATTGAAACCCGGCGCTGGTGGGTGCGGGCCGGCAACGACGGCATCAGTGCGGCGGTCAACCCTCAGGGCCAGGTGGTGGCCCGCTTTCCCCGGGGTGTGGCGGGCGCATTCACCGCGCCCTACGGTCTCGCTGAAACCCGCACCCTGTTGGTTCGCTGGGGTGACTGGGTGCCGCTGCTGGCCGGCATCGGCCTCGCCCTGATGTGGGGTCGCCAGCGCTGGCTGACCTGGCGACTCGCCGATTGACGGTTCATCTCCAGCAGAGGCAGCTGTCCTTGGCGGCAGCACACCCCCGTCATAGGCTGTATGCATGAATATATTTGCAGACATACGTTTGAGGCGGTGTTGTGGACCTTCCCAGGAGAGGCGACATGTCGGGTAGGACGCTGGCCAATTGGCGCCGCTGGCTGCCGCCGGTCATAGCGGCCGTGCTGGTGATCATGCTGGTCGCGGCCCTGACGCGCCCTGACCGCTCAGGGAAAGCTGGGAGCCCCCTGCTGGACAAGCCCGCCCCTGCCTTTACCCTGCGCAGCCTGGACGGCGTGGAGGTCCGGTTGACCAGCCTGAAGGGCCGCCCCGTCGTGGTGAACTTCTGGGCCTCCTGGTGCGTGCCGTGCCGCGACGAAGCGCCACTGCTGCGCTCATTGAGTGAAACCCAGAGTGACCAGGGCCTTGCGGTCCTGGGCATCTCGTTTCAGGAGCCGGAACTGCAAAAGGCCCGTGACTTCATTCGGGCGTACGCCCTGGCCTACCCCAGCTTGATTGATCCAGGCGCCCGCACGGCCATCAATTACGGCGTCAGCGGCGTACCGGAAACGTTTTTCATTGACCGGGAAGGCATCGTCCGCAGTGTCGACCGGGGCGGGCTCACCACGGCCCGGTTAAGTGAAGGCCTGCGCCGCATCGGGATCAACTGGCCATGAGACGAACCGCCTCATGGCTTCTGCTCAGCAGCACGCTGCCAGCTGCGACAGCCCTCACCCCCGCACAGGAGGCGCAGGTGCGCCAGATCGGAGCAGAGCTGCGCTGTCCAACGTGCACCGGCCTGCCCATCACCGAGAGCGGCGACGCACTGAGCGTTCAGATGCGGCGGGAGGTTCGTGAACAGGTCAAAGCGGGTCGAAGTCAGCGCGAGATTGACGAGTGGATGGTGTCGCGGTACGGCCGCGCCGTTCTGTTGAAACCACCGAAGCAGGGGCTGAATCTGGTGCTCTGGGGGATGCCGTTCCTGGCCCTGGGGGCAGGGGCCGTGCACTTCTGGCGCACCTTGCACTTCCGGCAGACGAGGCGGGGGCCACGCACAGCGACCGATCCATATCTCGCCCAGGTGCGTCAGGCCACGCGGCCATCAGAGAGCGGCGACCGTTGACTTCGGTCGCCGCTCCGCCCAGCCTTTTACTGCCGGTGCTCGGGATGGGGGTCTACACTCAGCCACTGCTGATGCACTTGGGCGTGACTCAGGTTGAGGTGGACATGCTCATCCACGTGATCCACCGCGCTCAGCGGAAGCCAGTGATGCTGGCCGGACTCGTCCTTGGTGAGCTTGATGTACTCGCCGTCCAGACGGTCCACCTGGCCATGGGGCTGACCATCGGCGCAAACAACGGGCATATGCTCTCTGATCTGATCTTGTCCAGTCATTGTGGTGCCTCCTGAGCCCCGAACGTACGCCTCAGCCCCCACGCCCCGATGAAGCCCGAGCCAAGTCGCCTTCATATCTGAGTAGACTTACATATGAGCGTCAGCTCAGCTATCATCAGGCCATGACCCCCACCACCCGGAAGGACCATCCGGACCACCTGACCTATTTCGTTGAGGGCATGGACTGCGCCAGCTGCGTGCAGACGGTCGAGCGCATGGTGGCCACGCTGCCCGGCACCAGTGAAGTGAAGACCAGCTTTACCAAACAGACCCTGACCCTGCACCTGGACGAAGGGCAGACGCCCCGGGGCACCCTGGAGAAGAACCTCAAATCGCTGGGGTACGCGCCGTCTCTCCTGGGCCCTGCCGCGTCAGCGGGGCCCCAGGGCCATGACCCCCATGCCGGTGATCACGCGGGCCACACCCATGAGGTCGCGCCCGCCGGCACGCCGTGGTACCGCACCGGTCAAGGCCGACTGGTCGTGGTGTCCGGCGCACTGCTGGCGCTGGCCTGGCTGCTGGGTTTCCTCCAGCCGTCGCTGTCGACCGCGGGCTATATCGCCGCCACCCTGCTCGGCGTCTGGCCGCTGGCGAAAAAGGCGCTCGCCAGTGCCCGCCTCGGGGACCCGTTCAGCATCAACATGCTGGTCAGCCTGGCGGCGATTGGCGCTGTGGCCATCGGGGAAGCCGCCGAGGGCGCCGTGGTGGTCTTCTTCTTCGCGGTCGGTGAACTGCTTGAAGGCGTGGCCGCTGGCCGGGCGCGCGCCGGTATTCAGGCGCTCGCCGCCCTGGCCCCGAAAACCGCGTTGCTGCTCGACGGCCCCCAACCCCGGGAAGTCCCCGCCGACACCCTTCAGGTCGGCCAGACCGTGCAGGTCAACCCCGGCGCGCGCGTGCCCGCCGACGGCACCATCCTGACCGGCACCTCCAGTCTCGACGACAGCCCCGTGACCGGCGAAAGTGTGCCCGTGGTCAAAGGCCCCGGCGACGCCGTCTACGCCGGCAGCATCAACACGGACGGCACCCTGCACCTCCGGGTGGACAAGGCAGCGGCCGACAACACCATCGCGCGCATCATCCACATGGTGGAAGAAGCCGAAGGCAGCAAAGCCCCCACCGCGCGCTTCATTGACCGGTTCAGCCGGTACTACACCCCTGGGGTCGTCCTGGTCTCCGCCCTGGTCGCCCTGGTGCCGCCCCTGTTCTTCGGTGGGCTCTGGCACGACTGGCTGTACAAGGGCATCAGCCTGCTGCTGATCGGCTGCCCCTGCGCGCTGGTGCTGAGCGTACCTGCCTCCATCACCAGCGCCATCAGTGCCGGGACCCGGCGTGGCCTGCTGATCAAGGGCGGCGCGGCGCTGGAAACCATCGGCTCAGTGAAAACCATTGCCTTTGACAAGACCGGCACCCTGACCGCCGGCCGGCCACGGGTCACCGACGTTGTGGGCGAACAGCTGGGCCGGTCGGACGTCCTGCGTCTGGCGGCCGCCGTGGAGTTCGGCAGCAGTCACCCGCTGGCCAAGGCCATCACGGCGGCCGCGCAGCAGGAGGGCGTGACCATCCCCGCCGCTCAGGACGCGCAGGCCCTGCCAGGCAAGGGAGCGAGCGCCACGGTGGAGGGCCGCACCCTGAGTGTGAGTTCCCCGCGTCACGCAGCAGCACTCGCCCCCCTGAGTCCGGCGCTTCTCAGCACCATCACTCAGTTCGAGGCGCAGGGCCGCACCGCTGTGGTGCTGCTGGACGGCGCCACGCCTTTGGGGGTGCTCGCCATCCGCGACGAACCTCGCGCCGACGCCCGCGCCGCACTCGCCCGCTTGAAGGACCTGGGCATTCAAACGGTCATGCTGACGGGCGACAACGCCCGCACCGGGCAGGCCATCGCCCGTGACCTGGGGCTGGACGTGCAGGCCGAGTTGCTGCCCGAAGACAAACTGCGCCTCATTGCCAGCTACAAAGCGCAGGGTGGCGTGGCGATGGTCGGGGACGGCATCAATGACGCCCCCGCCCTGGCCCAGAGTGATGTCGGGATCGCCATGGGGGGCGGCACCGACGTGGCCCTGGAAACCGCCGACGCGGCCCTCTTGCGCGAGCGGGTCTCGGGTGTGGCTGACCTGGTCGCCCTGTCGCGCGCCACCATGGGCAACATCAAGGTCAATATCGCCTTCGCCCTCGGGCTCAAGGCCATCTTCCTCGTCACCACCCTGCTCGGCTACACCAACCTCTGGATGGCCATTCTGGCCGATACGGGCGCCACCGCCCTGGTCACCGCCAACGCCCTGCGCCTGCTGCGCTGGAAAGCCCAGGAGGCCCCGACCAGTCCCGCTCCCCTCACGGACGCTGCGGTGCCCGCATGACGGTCACAAAGGCGCCCATCACCCTCTACACCGTCCCCAACTGCCCGGACTGCCACGCCATCGCCCGGCTGCTCACCCGCTGCGGGGCCGCGTACACCGAACGGAACCTGCGTCAGGACCCAGCGGCCCTGGCGGCGCTGCGCCAGGTCACCGACGTGCGGGTCGCGCCCGTCACCGTGGTGGGTGACCAGGTCTTTTTCGGCACGGTGGACCAGCAGCGCCCCGGCCTGCTCGCCGCGCTCAAGGGCACAGGATGAAGTGGCGCCCCCTTCTCCTGGTCCTGGCGCTCCTGGTCGCCGAAGGCCTCCTGAAAGCCTGGGCCGTCGCCACCCTTGAGCCAGGGGTGAATCGCCCGCTCATCCCCGGTGTCCTCCACCTGGGCTTCACCCTGAATCCTGGCATGGCGTGGGGCCTCCTCGGGGGCTTCGCGGCGCCCCTGGCGGTGCTGCGGGTGCTCGTCGGCACCGGTCTCGTGGGCGCCCTGGGCCTGGGCCGTGTGCCCCACCGCTGGATCTGGCCCCTGGCCCTGATCGCAGCGGGCGCCCTGGGCAACGGCCTGGACGGGCTGATGCGGGGCGCCGTGGTGGATTACCTGACGTCACCCCTGCTGGACACCGTGTCCAGACTGGTGTCCAAAGCGCCTTTTCCCATCTTCAACCTGTCGGACGTGCTGGTGTGTGCTGGGACGGGGGCGCTCTTCGTGCTGGCCTGGCGCCAGGACCGCCGCGTTCACCCGCGTGGGTCGCAGCCGCAGTCATGAGCCAGGCGCACCCTCACCATCTCACGTTCTCTTCTGGAGACCCTATGAAACGACTCCTGCTGCTGTCCCTCACGGTCTTTCTCGCTGCTTGCAATCAGAACGGGGGTGAGATTGAGGGCGTCAAAAGTTTCAAGTTCGAGGGCGGCGCCCACAAGCCAGGCCGCCTGGAGTACGCGCAGCGCCCACCGGCGGGCGGGGAACACAACTCGGCCTGGCAGAACTGCGGCGTGTACGAACGGCCCATCTACGACGAGTACGCGGTGCACAGCCTGGAGCACGGGGCAGTCTGGGTGTCCTACCGGCCGGATCTGGCGACCAGTCAGGTGTTGCAACTCCGCGAGGTCCTGGACGGCCGGACTTACACCCTGCTCTCGCCCCACGAGACGCAAAAGGCCCCCATCGTCCTCAGTGCGTGGAACAAGCAACTGGAGGTGCAGGACGCCTCGGATCCCCGGATCAAAGCGTTCGTCCAGACCTACGAGCAGGGCGGTGAAGCACCAGAGATAGGAGCCTCATGCAGCGGCGCGTACGACGACACCGTCTGATTCGCTGGGCAGGTGCGGCGCTGGCCACCGCCGCACTGGGTGCCGGCCTGGCCGTCGCCTGGCCGGCGCCGCCCCGCGAGCCCAGTGCGGACGTGACCTTCGCCCGCGATATGGCGGCCCACCACGCCCAGGCCGTGACCATGAGTGTCAGCCTCCTGAGGCGCGCGGCCGACCCCGAAGTGCGCCTGCTGGCCCAGGACATCCTGCTGACCCAGCAGGCGCAGATTGGGCAGATGCAGGGCTGGTTGATGGCCTGGGGCCGGCCGCTGGCTGGTCGGGAGGCGCCCATGAAGGGCATGGACCGGTCGGCCATGGGCATGGCGTCAGCGGCCGACGAGGCCGCGCTGAACACCCTGCCCGTGGTCACCGCCGAGACCCGGTATCTGCTGCTGATGCGCCGCCATCATCAGGGCGGGGTGGCCATGGCAAAGGCGGCCCTGAACGCGGTGCGCCGCCCGGAGGTGCGGGCGTTTGCGAAGCGGGTCGTGAGCGCTCAGACCACAGAAATTCAGGCCATCGACGCGATGCTCAGGGCCCGCAAAGTCAGCGTTCCGCCACCCGCCCCGTCCCACTCGATGGACACGGTGGATCATGAGTGACCACGGCCACAGCCACGGCGCCGCTGCCAATGCCCGCCAACTCACGCTGGCGCTGCTCCTGACCGGCAGTTTCCTCGTCGTTGAGGTTATCTATGGCCTGCTCTCGGGCAGTCTGGCCCTGCTCTCGGATGCAGGCCACATGCTCACCGACGTGATGGCCCTGGCGCTGTCGCTGTTCGCGCTGAAGATCGGCCAGCGGACCGCTGATCGCCGCCGCACCTTCGGGTACCGCCGCGCGGAGATTCTGGCGGCCACGGTGAATGCGGCGGCCCTGTTCGCCATCGGGCTGTACATTCTCGTCGAGGCGTATGGACGGCTGCAGGCCCCGGTCGAGGTGCAGACCACCCCGATGCTGATCGTGGCCACCCTGGGGCTTGTGGTCAACCTCATCAGTGCGCGCCTGCTGGTGCAGGGCAGTGGGGACAGCCTGAACATGAAGTCGGCCTACCTGGAAGTCATGGGTGACCTGCTGGGGTCAGTGGCCGTCATCGCAGGCGCGCTCCTGATCCGCTTCACCGGCCAGACCTGGATTGATCCGGTGCTGGGGGCGTTGATCGGCCTTTGGGTGTTGCCGAGAACCTGGCAGCTGCTCAAGGCGAGCGTGAATGTCCTGATGGAAGGGGTGCCCGGCGGCCTGGACCTGGACGCGCTGCGCGCGGAATTGGCGGCCCTGCCCGGGATCACCGATGTACACGACCTGCACGTGTGGAGCGTCACCAGCGGCCAGCACAGCCTCACGGCGCATCTGGTCAGCCCGGCGCCATCTGCCGACGTGCACGCCCTGATCAGCACAGTGGCCACTCGCCACGGGATTGAACACGTCACGGTGCAGCTTGAAGCGCCCGGCGCCCATGACCGCGCCCAGACCCACCTGCACCCCTGACTGTATCCAGGAGAAGGACACGCCATGACCTCTGAATTCCTTCCGCTTTCACGGGCCCCCCGGCCCTGGCTGCGCTCACTCACCCTGGCGCTGCTGGCCGTGGCGGCCCTGCTGTCCCTGGCCCTGCTCTACAGCCGCCTGCGCAACCCGCAGGGCCTGCTCGGCACAGCCTACCCGCCTGGCACGGTGGCCCCGCCCCTGGCCGGCACCGGCGACGACGGCCGGCCCCTGGCTCTGGCTGATTTCAGGGGCCAAACCGTCGCCGTCTTTTTCGGCTTTCTGAATTGCCCCAACATCTGTCCCACCACCCTGGCGGCCCTGGAACGGGTGCGCCAGACACTTCCAGAGCGGCAGCGCAAGGACTTTGTGAGTCTGCTGGTCACGGTTGATCCGGGGCGGGACACGCCGGCGGAGCTGCGCTCGTACGTGCGCTACTTCAGCCCGGACGCCCGCGGCCTGGTGATTCCCAAGGTGCCGCTGCGTCAGGCGGCCGCCGCCTGGGGCGTCGGGTTCGAGTATTCGAATATCACGGCGCCCGACCGTTACGACGTCAACCACACGACCGGCGTGTACCTGGTGGACCGTGAGGGCAACCGGCGGGTGGTCTGGGATTACACCCAACTGAACCTCACGGACCGGATCGCCGCAGACGTGCGGACGGTGATGCCGTGACGGCGAGTTCAGTCACCAGCGTCTACACTGACGTAATGAGAACCGCCTCTCAGGACGACGTGTGTGAAGTGACCTGCCTGCATCCGGAGGCCGTCCAACTGGCGCGCACCCATCAGCCTGAGGACGTCTGCATCGAGGACGCCGCCGCCTTCTTGAAACTGATGGCGGACCCCACCCGGCTCAGGATTCTGAGTGCGCTGAAGACCACTGAACTGTGCGTCTGTGATCTGGCGGCCGTGGTGGGCATCAGCGAGAGTGCGGTCAGTCACCAGCTGCGCCTCCTGCGCACCGGCCGCATCGTCACCTTCCGCAAGGAGGGCCGCATTGCCTATTACCGGCTCCTCGATCACCACGTGACGACCACCATCCGCAATGCCCTGGATCACGCGACCGAGTAGGGGCCAGCGGCGGACACTGACGCTCGCCCTGCTGGGCGGCGCGCTGGTCAGCGTGCCCACCGGGTGGTGGCTGGCGGACAGCCTGCGCTGGCGCGCACCGCTGTACTGCATTGAACAGCCGGGTCAGCTGTGGGGTGGCCTGGCCCCCTTGCCCGCCGGCCTGAGCCCGACGTGCCCCGACAGCGCCAGTTACCGTCAGGAGGTGCGCGCCGGCGAGAGCCGGGTTGAGCAGTATCTCGTGCCAGGCTGGGAGCCGCTGGCCGCCGCCCGGGTACTCCGGGCCAGGGGCTACGTGCTGCTCGATGACGAACTGATGGCCCCGGACCACTACTCGGTCTTTCTGGGCAAGGCGCTGCCGGCCGAACTGCACTACACCGCCGTCAAACAAGGCGACCAGACCCTGATCACTATCAGCGGAGGGCCACGTTGAGCAGGCCGCTGAATGGCTTCGATGCCAAGAGCCCTGGCCACTGAAACACGTCATGCGGAGACGGCATCTCAATGGGTCTAGCCATTGTCAGCTTTCTGACGGAGGCGCACCAGCATCCAGATGCTGACCAGAATCAGCGGAATGCTGATGATGTGGGTGTCGGTAAAAAAGCCGATGCCGGGGGCGTCCAGGCCCTGGTTCAGGTAGGCCTTGGGAGACAGGGGGTTGAGGCGGAAGGTCTCTTCCCAGCCGGCGCGCAGCACGCTGTACCACAGCCAGAACTGCCAGAAGGCCCAGCCCGGAATGCGCGAGCGCAGCCAGAAAAACGCCGCCACCGACAGAATGATGCCGATAATCACGCCGTACAGCTGGGCAAAATGCACCGGGGCCGTCATGACCATCTGCCCGCCAATCTGCTGGCAGTACTGGGACAGGTCCATGTCGGCGTTGGGGTTGCGCACGCACATGCCGTCGTGGAACGCGCGGGCGCTGTCGGGCCAGCGGAAACCAACCGGCCAGCCGGTGACGCGCCCCACCGTGTCCGTGCCGTTCATGATATTGCCAATGCGCCCGCCGATGATGCCAAAAGCCACGCCGGGCACGCAGAGATCGGCGTAACGGTAAAAGTCCATGCCCTTGCGGCGGGCGTAGTACAGCATGACCAGAATGCCGCCGATCAGGCCGCCGTGAATAGAGATGCCGCCCTGGCGCAGGTTCACGATATCCAGCAGCACGCGCGGAAACGGCGTGTTCTCAAACTGGTTCCACGAGGTCGCCACAAAGACCAGCCGCGCGCCCACCAGGCCCCAGACGATCATCCACAGGATCATGTCGTTAAACAGGTCCACGTTCAGGCCGCGTTCGCGCGCCATCTTCGTGCCGACCCACACGCCCGCAACGATTCCAAGCGTAATCAGCACGCCGTACCAGGCAATGGTGAAACTGCCAATCTGCAAAAACACTGGATCCATACCTGCCTCCTGCCGCGCTGGGCGGCCCATCACCGGACATGAAGATGATCATGCTGCCAATTGAGGTGGATTTACGGCTGCGGCCGTCAACCGAGCGCCGCGGTACTGCGGCTGACTGCATCACGCGTCCTTATCCTCTCTAACGGTCCTGCCGCCCATCAGCGCCGGGATCAAGAAGGCCCAGCCACTGATGGTGTCGCCTGGAGAGCACCGCCGCTGGTGGCTCGTCCTGACAGTGCAGCGCCCACCAGGCCAGCGGCCGCTTGCTCCTCAAGGCTCATGTGTGGTGGCCGGAACCTGGGATGAGGGCATCACGCCGTGCATGGACAGGATGGACGTCGTAATCTCCTTGAACAGCGGGGCCGCCAGCTGCGAGCCTTGATACTCCCGCTTCGCGCCCCGAACCATAATGGCGACCGTATAGAAGGGCTGATCTGCCGGAAAAAACCCAGCGAACGTGCTGGAAAAGACGTCACGGCTGTAGCGTCCCCCCACCGCGACCTGCGCTGTTCCGGTCTTGCCCGCCACATGGTATCCAGGCGGTTCCGCCCTCATCTGAATGCCCTCGTCAATCACCGCATGCAGCAAACGCTGCATCGTCCGCGCCACCTCAGGCCGCAGGACCACCCGGGTCTGCAGGGGGTCGGTCGTCATCAGCCGTGGAGCGACATACACCCCGTCATTCGCGATGGTGTTGAAGGCGGCGGCCAATTGCACTGTAGTCATGCTCAGGCCCTGCCCGAATGACATGGTGGCCTGAGTCAGCGGGGTCCAGTTTTCTGGCGCGGCCAGCTGGCCGTCGGCCGTGGGCACAGGAAGGGACACGGGCCGGCCCAGCCCGAACGCCTGGAACGCGCGGTGGAGTGTGGTCGGCTCTACCCCTTCAATCAGGCGGGTCATCCCAACGTTGCTGGAATAGCGCAGGATTTCCCAGGTCTGCAGAGTTGGCGGATGCGCCACGATGTCATTGATAACCGTCCCAGCGTACGGACGGCGCATGGGCGTGTCGTACGCCTGCTTGGGAGAGGTGAGGTTCTCCTCCAGCAGCGCCGCCACCGTGAGGGCCTTCACCACGCTGCCCGGCTCGTACTCATCGGTCACCGCACGGTTACGCCACTGGGCTGGGCCGGTACTGGTCCAGCGCTGCGGGTCAAAGGAGGGCCAGTTGGCAACCGCGACCAGACGGCCCGTGGCCCGCTCCAGCACAACCACCGATCCAGAGTCCGCCTCCACCCGCGTCATCGCCTGACTGAGCGCGCGCTCAGTGCTGGCCTGAACCGTCCCATTCAGGGTCAGGGTCAGCGAGGTGCCGCTCCTGAGTTCAGAGTCCAGTGCGCGCTCCAATCCCTCCAGGCCACCGTCTGCGCCCGTAAAGCCAACCAGATTCGCCGCGAGCGACCCCTGCGGGTACTGCCGACCTCCAGGTGTGCTCACGGCCAGGAGCGTTCCGTCTGCAAGGTGGATCGAGCCGCGAGGCACCAGAACCTGCTTCCCCAAGGGCTCGGTCGGAACAGCCAGTTGAACGTACGCGGGCAGCAACGACGTCAACGCGAGGAAAGCGGCGGTCCACATCAGGCGCACGCGGCGGCGCTGACGGGTGGAGACAGGGAGGCGGAACAGGCGAAGACCCTTCATGGACGCGCTTAAGGTAGGCGCCGCACATTTTGTTTCTGTAAAGGCTGGACCTCTGCTCCCCGGCACATCAGAGGTCTGGAACTCCGTGGCCTCATGCAACGCGCGTCTCCTGAACCTCGCATGGATCTGTGCTCCATCCTGGGTATGATCCTATTTGTCAGCACGAATATCGACGATAGCCTCATCGTGCTGGGCTTGCTGTCAGATCCCCGCTTCCTCCCCCGGAACGTGCCTGCAGGTCAGTACCTGGGCCTTGGTCTGCTCGTACTGGCCAGTGTGCTGGCCTCACTCGCCTCCCTGGTGACCGCGCCCACTGATGTGGGCCTCCTGGGTCTGCTGCCCATCGTGCTCTGGGGGCGCAAGCTGCCGGGCCGGAGCCAGACGCGGGGGCAGCCCCAGGACGAAGAGGCCACTGAGTTCCCACCGCACACCCAGAACGGCACTGTCGATCAGATTAAAGGTATTGCAGCGGTCACGATTGCGAACGGCAGTAACAACCTCAGTCTCTACACGCCACTCTTTTCCACTAAAACCCCTGCTGAAATTGCGCTGATCACGCTTGTATTCGCAATCATGACTGCAGTGCGGGTGACGGCCGCCCATTGATTGGTCCATCACCGGACGCTGGGGGCACCTGTCCAGCGCTGGGGGCACGCGCTGATGCCGTTCATCCTCTTTGGTCTGGGCATGTTCATCCTGCATGAAGAGGCTTTTCTGAAGCTCTTGCAGAGAGGGAAGAGCGCTGGACGGTACTGGGGCGTATCAGGGCGTCAGCCTGAGGCGCCCTTGCGGCCCTTTTCCTGCCGCAGGCCGAATCAGTCGTTCCAGGTGGCGCCGCCGTCCCCCGAGCGGGACACCACACCGCTCTCGCTCACCGCGTACAACCGGTGATCACTGGCTGGATCAACTGCCACCAGTCGCGCTGCACCGGGAAACGACAGGTCTTTCCAGGTGCGGCCCTGATCCGTCGACCGTGCCACGCCTTGGGGGCCAGCCACGTACACCGCCCCGGTGACCGGGTGCACGTCCAGGTGCAGCGCACCTCTGCTGGGCCGCCGGGTCCAGGTCACGCCGTCCGGTGAGACGAGCAGGCCTCCGCTGTCCAGGGCGTACAGGGCTGGCTGCGGCCCCGCCGCGAGCGCCCACGCTCCTGTGGTCTCGGCTGACAGAAACGACCAGTTCTGGCCGTCCGTGGTGCGGTACACCCCGCGCCCCATCACGTTCGCGTACCACACCTCAGGCCGCGCCGGATCAACCGCAAAGCCGTGCAGATCACCCCCAGGGAGTGTGCCCAGCGGCAGGGGCGTCCAGGACTGCCCGAGATTCCGGCTGGTCTGCAGGACCTCGTGACCCGCCAGGATGACCGCGTCGCCAGCCTGCACCAGGGCCATGGCGTCTCCACTCCCATCGGGTTCGCTCCACGTCCGCCCACCGTTCTGACTGGCGCGCACACCCGCATGTTCACCATAGAGCAGGGTGCCGCCGACCACCCGCAAAGCGTGAAAGTCGCCGCTGAGCGGTTCTGACTGTGCGCCGCGCTGACACGCCGCCAGCAGCAAGGGGACGGCCAACACCAGTGCACGCCAGCGGGAACGGTTCGGGCGGTGAGCAGCGCAGGTCATGCGGGCCACACTACCGAGCTTCTATTTCGCTTTCGTAAAGCCTGACAGGCGGGCGAGACACCAGTGTGGGCAGGCCCAGCGTGAACGCCGCGCCTTGTCCCAGCGCCGATATCACACTCAGGTCACCGCCCATGGCCCGGGCCACCGTCAGGCCAACCCCAGTGCCCTCGCCCCGAGTCCGCGCCGCATTGGCCCGGAAGAACCGCTCAAACACCCGGTCCAGATGTTCCGGTGCAATGCCCGTGCCCTGCACAGTGATCTGGATCATGTCGCTATTGGCCTGGGTGATTACCTGGACCTGTCCGCCCGCAGCGGTGTGCCGAAGCGCATTGCTCAGCACATTCGAGAGCACTTGACCCGCGCGCTGGATCCGTCCAGGTCTCCAGCGCGTCAGGCGGCCGCTCCACGAGCGGGCCTCACTGGCTTGTCCTCGAACGGCGGCGCGTAGCTCTGCTGCGCGTGTTCCAGCAGGGAGGCCACCGACATCCGCTGCAGGTGCAGTTCCATCTGACCGGCCTCAACCCGGCTCACAAGGCTCAAGCGCACCAACCGCTTACGTGCCACGGTCTGAACGGGAGCCTGCCGCTAGACTCGCCTCATGGTGTCCATTGGCGCTCCGACGCTGACCGTGGCTTTTCTAGATGGACTGGCAAGCGCACAGGACACTCAAGGGTGGGCGGCCATATCAGGAAACGGGGCACGGTTCTTCAGGTCATGGGTGAACCCCTGTTGCCCGTCTACCCCCAGCCTGCCAACGGAGCGCCAGAAGCCCAGTCAAGACGATCACACTGAGTCTACTGATCCAATCGCCATACTGGACGTACGGCGTGAGGGTATCGACCTGGCCAAATGGCGCGCGGAAAGCCGCGCGGTCTCCCCTGGGCGCCCGCATCAGGATTCGCCCTGCTGGATCGACTGCGGCAGTGATGCCGTCATTCCCAGCGCGGAGGAGAAAACGCCCTGTCTCAATGGCGCGCAGGCGGCCCATCTGGAAGTGTTGCTCTGCGCCTAGTCCAGGGCCGAACCAAGCGTCATTCGAGATCACCACCAGCAGATTTGCACCGCTCAGCACCGCCTGACGGCTGAAGGCGGGAAAGACTGACTCGTAACAGATACTAATGCCGGCGCGCAGGTCACGCAGGGGCAGCACGGCCAGACCGGATCCCGGGACGACGCTGGTGAAGCCGGGTAGGCCCAGACGGCTGAGCACTGGCCCATACAGGCCCCTAAGCAGAGACTCGAACGGCAACTGTTCCCCGAATGGGACGAGCCGCCGCTTGTCTTGCCGGCCCGCGACTCTTCCATCAAGACCATAGGCACTGTTGCGCTGCTCTCCGGGCGTGCCCCCAGGCGCGCCGAGCACCATGGGCACCTCCAGGCGCAGCGCAGGACCAAGCACCCGCTCGTCGGTGGCCGGCAGCGGACTGGCCGTTTCCGGCCACACGACCAGGTCCGCTGGGCCTGTCTTGAGGGCGTCCGAACTCAGCGAGAGGTACAGGTCCAGTTCCTCCAGCGTCCGCCTCCTTTGTTTTTGCAGCGGATCGACCGCCCCCTGCACCAGGACTGCAGTGTTGGGGGCTGGGCGCCTGGCCATGTGCTGGGTACTCCAACTCAGGCCCAGGCCCCACAGGATGGCTGTGCTCACCCAGACCGGCCACGGCAGACGGTGCAGCCTGGCCAGCATGCTGGCCGTGAGGGTGACAAAGAAGGTCAAGAGCCCGACACCCCCAAGGGACGCCAGCTGGGCGAAAAGCGTGTCGGTGAGAGCGTAGCCTGGCGCTCCCCATGGAAATGCCAGCGGCCCGATTGTTCGCAGATGTTCCAGCACCACCCAGACGAAGGGCAGCGCCAGCAGCGTCCACCGGCCAAAGATCAGCCGGGCTGCGGCCAGTGGCGCGGCCCAGGTCAACGCTGCTGCGGGAATGACCAGCACGGTCATAACGCCTCCCAGTGGTCCAAGCACCGGCGTCATACTGACCGGCAACCACACCAAGTGCACGGCAAAAAACCCCAGGGCAAACGCAAAACCCTGCCCAAATGCGGCCCGAACACTGCTGGCCCGTTGAAGGCTCCTGTGCAGCACGGCCAGTGACCCGGCTGCCAGCACCCCGAACGCCGACGCTGGCAGGACCAACAGAGCGAGCACGACGCCAGACAGCAGGGTCGGTAACCAGAGTGGCACGCTCGGAGCGGCCAGCGAACGGCGTCCGCTCTGGGAGAGCCAGAAGTGATTCATGTCCGTCACGCTAAGGCCGCCGTATTTAAATCCTGTAAAGACCTTACCCGGTCACCCATAGACGCGGCCCGTCTCGTCACTGTGATGGTCGTGCTTGCCCGGCCTTCTGGCAGTGGTCGAAGGCACCCTTGATGGGCTCTGCGTCTTCGTAGACGCCCAGACTGCGTTTCACTGACCCGTTCATTTCGCCACCCTGAGCGTGGCCCAGAGGTGGGGCGTGGCAAACAGGGCTGACGTCGCCACCCGCCGCCGTCAGGAGACGTGCGGCCAGTCGGCGCAGAGCCAGTTAGAGGGGGCGGGCAATGGCCTCAACGGCGTGAAGGCCGTGCCCGAACCGCGCCATGGCGTCCCGGTGCCGCTCCTATTCGCTGTATGGCAAATACCGCATGTGAAGGTGACTCACTGCCTGGAAGGCTGGTCGCTGGATCTGTTCACGGACGTCCGCCTCACGGCTGTCTGGGGCCACCAGATACAGGCCGTTGACGGCCCGTTCTGGAGCCCCAAGGGCCAGATCCAGCAGCCGGACTATGCCGGAGTAAATCGAGGTGGTGTGCTCAACCTCGAAGGCTGCCGCAGGGCTCAGCGTCGCCCGTTCAAACCAGACCACATCAATCAGCCGGACAGCATCTGCCCCCGCAGTTCCCGCCATCCCCGGCGGCAGCGTCTCGAGGCACCCATCGCTCAGTCGGCCATGACCGTATGGCCGTGATCGGTCGTTCGCCGCGATCCAGACCTCGAATCCCAGTGCCAGACCCAGGTCGCGCAACCAGCCTTGGATCTGCGCGTGGGTTTGATCCTGAGCCTGGGCGCTGTTCTGCGCCCTCCGGACGGCCCTGCTCTCCTCCCGGACCTGTTCGAGGTCAGCTTGCCAAGCCTTAAAGCCCGGCGTATCCCCGTGCTGGGGCGTGCAGCTGCTGTTGTTCAATACCACGGATACCGCCCTGCGCCTGCGTGATCAGGGCCAGCTAGGCCAACCATCCGCTTGGTACAAAGTCCTGAAGATCCCTCGCCTCTCCCAGATGGTCTACCCGAACGGCGGCCCGGTCTGGTGCAGCCCCACGAGTGTCAGCATGCTTCTGGGATTCTGGAAGCGGCCTGTGCGAGTCCCTGACGCGGCGAAGGCGACGTATGACGCCACATACGAGGGTTTCGGAAACTGGCCATTCAATACGGCCTGCGCGGCCACGCAGGGCCTCCAGGCGTTCGTCACCCGGATGGGCAGCCTGCGGGATGCCGAAGCCTACCTCCAGGGAGGCGTGCCCCTGGCGCTCAGCCTGCGCTTAAAAGCCGGCGAGCTACCGGGTGCGCCTCTCTCCTGGTCTGACGGCCACCTCCTCGTGCTGATCGGCTTTGATGCCCAGGGCAACCCGGTGGTCAATGATCCTGCCGCCCAGAGCGATGCCGACGTGCAGCGCACGTACCCCCGGGCCACCTTTGAGCGCCTGTGGCTCAATCACGCGGGTGGTCTGGCGTACATGATGGCCCCCCGAGTGAACTGATCTCTCCTGCGCGGGCCGGTGTGGAGAACAGTCAACCAGGTGTTCAGCCGCCTGGCCCGGCGGCGCTTTACACGAGCTTTACAGCGCGGCAGTACCGTGGGCGGACGTTTCCCGCTCCTCACCCGATGGAGGTTTGCATGCTTCACGTCCGTCTCGCCCTTCTGATCGCTGCGTTCAGTGCTGTGGCCACCGCCCAGGGCGCCGATCACCCCCTGTCCATCGAGCGCATGCGCGCCCGCACCTACCCCGGCAGCGCGCTCACCACCCAGCAGACCCTCGCCCCCGGCGCGAACTACACCCGGCGCGTCGTGTCCTACCAGTCCGACGGCCTGCGCATCAACGCCCTGCTCACCGTGCCCACCGGCACGCCTCCCAAAGGCGGCTGGCCCGCCATCGTGTTCAACCACGGCTACATTCCGCCGAACGAGTACCGCACCACCGAGCGGTACGTCGCGTACGTGGACGCCTTCGCGCGCGCCGGTTTCGTGGTGCTCAAACCCGACTACCGGGGCCACGGGAGCTCCCAGGGCCAGCCGGCCGGCACCTCGTACTGGTCCCCCGAGTACACCACCGACGTGCTGAACGCCGCGTCCTCCCTGAAAACCCTCAAGGGCGTGAACAAGGCCCGCCTGGGCATGTGGGGCCACTCCATGGGCGGCCACATCACCCTGCGCGCCATGGTCGTGAGCCCAGACATTAAAGCTGGCGTGATCTGGGCGGGTGTGGTCGGCCCGTACGACCTGCTCTTCAAAGACCTCCCGCAATGGGGCCGCGGCGACCCGAACGACCCGCGCGCCCGGTTGCTCGCGGCCCTCGGCCGCCCCGAGCGCAACCCGGCCGCCTACCGGGCCATCTCCCCGAATTCCTACCTGGCGGACCTCAAGGGCCGGCCCCTCCAGCTGCACCACGCGACCGGAGATACGCACGTGCCCTACCGTCTGTCGCAGTCGCTCGCCAGTGGCCTGAAAGCCGCCGGGCAACCCGTGACCTTCTACACGTACGCAGGCGACAACCACGACCTCAGCCGCAACCTGAAAGCGGCGCTGGACCGGTCCATCGCCTTTTTCAAGACGCACCTGTGATCCCCTGTGAGGCAACCATGACCCTGACGCCCCTGCACCGCGCCCTCCTGCTGAGCGCCGCCCTGCTCACCAGCGTGGCGGGCGCGTACACCGTGAAACCCGGCGACACCCTCTTCAGTCTCGCGCGGACCGCTGGCACCACGGTCGCGGAACTCGTGCGGCTCAACGGCCTGAGCACCACCACCCTGGAGGTCGGGCAAACCCTGCGCCTTCCGGGTGAACCGGCGGCGTCCGCGTCGCCGGCGCCTGCCTCGCCCTTGCCCCCCACACCGGCCCTGCCCGGCGTGAACGTCACCGCGCCGACCACCCTGCGCATGGGGGAAGCCTTTACGCTGCGCCTCACCGGCCCCCGCGCCGCGCAGGCCCGCGTCCACTTCCCCAGTGAAGTGGGCGAGGACGTGCGCCTGCCCGCCGAGCGCCTCACGCCCGTCCCGACTGGCAACGGCACCTTCCTCGTGCTAGGCCGGGTGCTGCTGGGCAAAGCCACGCCGCTGATCTACGAGATCGAGCTGGACGGGCAGGTGCTCCGGCGCAGCCTCCCCGTGGCGGGCCTGCCCCAGCCGGTCCAGCGCCTGAACCTCCCGCCCAGCATCAGCGGCAAACTGCAGGACCCGGCACGGGCCGCGGAGGACGCTGCGGTGGAGCGTGCGTACGCCCTGCGGACCCCGCCCGTCTGGACGAAGCCGTTTCAGGACGCCGTGCAGGTCCGCGCACAGAGCAGTGCGTTCGGGCAGCCGCGCACCTACGTGGCGGGCGGCCCGGTGCAGTACCACTACGGCACCGATTACCGTGCCCCGGCGGGCACCACGGTCAGTGCGGTCAATGACGGCACGGTCGTCATGGCCTGCATGTACCCCGTGCGCGGCGGGCTGGTCATCTTGGACCACGGCGCCGGCGTGACCAGCCTGTACTTTCACCAGCGCCGGGTCACGGTGAAGGTGGGGCAGAAGGTCAGCCGCGGCGACAAGATCGGGGAAGTGGGCAGCACCGGGCTGAGCACCGGCCCGCACCTGCACCTGGAGATGCGGGTGCGCGGGGAAGGCACGGACCCGGCCGGGTGGATCAACCGTCTCTGGCCGAGATAAGCGGGGCCCAAATGCCGGCCTGAAGGAACAGGCCGGCACCGAATGGGTGGGCATGGTGTGCTGCGGGCCGTACCGAGCCAGACGCTGCAGGTTCAGTGGTGTGGAGATTCAAGGGCCGCGCGGGGCTCGGCGTTTCAGCACGGGCCAGCCTGACTCTGGACAGGGGAACGCGCCCCAGTGGCGGTCAACCCTGCCCCACCAGCATCAACTCAGCAGCGCTTGCAGTTTGGGCCGCTGCTGGTCGAAGGTGCCGTAGAAGAACTGTTCACCAACAACGGTAATGGGCGCGACCCGGACGCCGTACCGAGCTTTGGCTTCCTCAGCGACGGCCGGGTTCGTCAGGTCGCGTTCTTCAAACGCGACGCCGTGCCGGTCAAACCAGCGCCGCAGCGCGTGGCAGTCGGGGCAGGTGGGTGTGGCATACAGGATGACGTGCGGCATGGGCAGCCTCGCAGGAACACCGGGGCGAACCCATGGGCTCGTCCCGGAGCGGGAGGGCGGAGGTGGTCAGCGGCCGTGAACAGGCAACGACGGGAAAAGGGCAAGCGGACCGCCGCGTTCTGGATGTGATCTGGGTCCGTCAGCAGCGGCTGGCCAACGGCGCGTCATTCACCCTGGCAACCTTACAGGGGGTTTGCCGTCACTCAGATGTACTTGAGCACGTCCATGAGCTCGTCCACCATGTCCTGGGCGTCACCACGGGTGGCGGCGGTCGCCACATGCGCTTCGAGATGCCCGCGCAGGACCACGCTGGCCGCGCCGTCAAGTGCGCCCTGCACGGCCTTGATCTGCCGCAGCACGTCCACGCAGTAGATGTTGGGATCTTCCAGGGAGCGGCGGATGCTTTCCAGGTGACCGCGGGCGATGGCGAGACGACGCGCGGCGCGCTGGCGACTGTCTTCGGGCATGCAGAGATGCGGGCTCGCGTGACAGGCTTCCCCCTCAGGGGGATGGGGCGCAGGCGGCCTGGCGGTCATCGCCCTGGGCATTACTGAGGGGAAACGGCCGCGCCGTACCCTTCGTCCTGCACGGCGGTGATCAGGTGCTGCGCGTCGGCGCTGCCCTGCACAACGGCCTTGCCGGTCTTGAGGTCCACCTGGGCGTCCGTGACGCCGGGCACGCTTTTCAGGGCGCTGGCGACGCCGCTCTGGCAGTGGCCGCAGGTCATGCCGGTGATGGTCAATTTAATCTGGTTCATGGTCTTCCTCCGACCCCTAAGCTATACCCTCCCCCCTGGGGTGTCAAGCGAACTGGAGAGAAGAGAGCCCAAAACACAGGCTTTTACTAGCAGTATCTTGCATTCCCCCTCCCTCAGGGTCTATGCTGCCCTCAGAAAGAACCCCCCTGGGGGGGATTGGAGGAATCCTGATGAACACCATCGAGCTCGGCATTCAAGGCATGACCTGCGCCAGTTGCGTGGGCCGCGTCGAACGCGGCCTGAAGAAGGTGGACGGCGTCCAAGACGCCACCGTGAACCTTGCCACTGAGCGCGCCACCGTGACCTACGACCCTGCCCTCACCGGCCCGGACGCCCTGCTGGCCAAGATCAAGGACGTTGGCTACGAGCCCCTCGTCAGCACCACCGAACTCGGCATTCAGGGCATGACCTGCGCGAGCTGCGTCGGCCGGGTCGAGCGCGCCCTGAAGAAGGTGGACGGCGTTCTGAGCGCCAGCGTCAACCTCGCCACCGAACGCGCCAGCGTGACCTACCTGCCCTCCAGCGTCAGCCCCGGGCAGCTCAAGGCCGCCATCCGCGAAGCGGGCTATGAGGTCCTGGAAGCGCAAGCCGGCCTCAGCCGTGAAGATCAGGAGCGCGAAGCGCGCGCCCAGGAAGTCGACCACCTGCGCCGCCAGGTGCTGTTCAGCACGGTCTTCGCGCTCCCCCTCCTGCTGATTGCCATGGTGCCCATGGTCATCCCGGCCGTGAACGACTGGCTGATGGCCACCTTCGGGCACGGCGTCATGGGCACCCTGAACTGGGTCATGCTCGCCCTCGCCCTGCCCATCCAGTTTGGTCCCGGACGGCGCTTCTACCGGCTGGGCTGGAAGAGCCTGAAGAACAGATCCCCCGACATGAACGCCCTGGTGATGATCGGCACCACCGCCGCGTTCGTGTACTCGCTGGTGGCCACCGTCGCCCCCGGCATCTTCCCGGACGGCACCGCGCACGTGTATTACGAAGCCTCGGGGGTCGTGATCACCCTGATCCTGCTCGGCAAGTTCTTTGAAGCCGTCGCCAAGGGCCGTTCCAGCGAAGCCATGAAGAAACTGCTGAGCCTGCAGGCCAAAACCGCCCGCGTCGTGCGGGGCGGTCAGGAACTTGAGGTGTCCACGGACGAGGTGCTGGTCGGTGACCTGATCTCGGTTCGCCCGGGCGAGAAGATCCCGGTCGACGGGGAAGTCGTCAGCGGCAACTCCTTCGTGGACGAGAGCATGATCACCGGTGAGCCCGTGCCGGTCAGCAAGCAGACCGGCGCCCCCGTTGTGGGCGGCACCATCAACCAGAACGGCGCCCTGAGCTTCCGCGCCACGAAAATTGGCGCCGACACCGCCCTGGCCCAGATCATCAAACTCGTGGAAACCGCGCAGGGCAGCAAACCCCCCATCCAGGGTCTTGCGGATAGGGTTGTCGCCGTCTTCGTCCCCGTCGTGCTGGGCATCGCGGCCCTGACCTTCCTGCTCTGGCTGATCTTCGGTGGGCAGACGGCACTCTCCTTCGCCCTGATCACCACGGTTGCGGTCCTGATCATCGCCTGCCCCTGCGCCATGGGCCTGGCCACGCCCACCAGCATCATGGTGGGCACCGGCAAGGCGGCCGAGCTGGGCGTCCTTTTTAAAGGCGGTGGCGCCCTGGAAGGGCTGCAGGACGTGCAGGTCGTCGCGGTGGACAAGACCGGCACGCTGACCAAAGGCAAGCCTGAACTGACCGACCTGGTGACAACAGACACCTTTATCCGCACCGACGTCCTGCGCCTGGTCGCCGCAGCGGAAGCGCAGAGTGAGCACCCCATTGCCCGCGCCATCGTGGACGCCGCGAAAACAGAAGGCATTGCTCTGGTGCAGCCCGAGCACTTCGAAGCGGTCCCTGGATTCGGCCTGGACGCGCGGGTGGATGGCCACCTGGTGCAAGTGGGCGCCGACCGGTACATGACCCGCCTAGGCCTGGACACGGCCGCCTTCACGGCGCAGGCCGAACGGCTGGGCGATGAAGGCAAGAGCCCGCTGTTCGCGGCGATTGACGGTCAGCTCGCGGCCGTGATCGCGGTGGCCGATCCCATCAAGGACGGGAGTCTGGAGGCGGTGCGCGCCCTGCACGCCCAGGGCCTGAAGGTCGCCATGATCACTGGGGACAACACCCGCACCGCGCATGCGATTGCCCGGCAGCTGGGCATCGATGAAGTGCTGGCCGAAGTGCTGCCCAGCGGGAAGAGTGAAGCGGTGAAGGCCCTGCAGGCTGGAGGCCAGAAGGTCGCTTTTGTCGGAGACGGCATCAATGACGCGCCGGCCCTCGCCCAGGCGGACGTGGGCCTGGCCATCGGCACTGGGACGGACGTGGCTGTGGAAACCGCCGACGTGATCCTCATGAGCGGCGACCTGCGCGGCGTGCCGAATGCCTTCGCCCTGAGCCGCGCCACGCTGCGGAACATCAAGCTCAACCTCTTCTGGGCCTTCGCCTACAACATCATCCTGATTCCCGTTGCCGCTGGCGTGCTGTACCCCGCCTTTGGCCTCCTCCTCAGTCCCGTGCTCGCAGCCGCCGCGATGGGCTTTTCCAGCGTGTTCGTGCTGACCAACGCCCTGCGCCTGCGCGGCTTCCGCCCACCCGTGAACCCCGACCCCGCCCCGGTTCGTGCCGGGACGGTGAGGGCTGCGTCCGCCTGAACGGAGGTGACGTGCCATGGCGAAACTGAAGGTCGCGGCCCTGATGCAGCATTTGCGGCGGCATGCCAAGCACGCCCAGTGCCGGCGCAGCTTCCTGGAGCGGGCCCAGATGCGCGCCGCGGTGGACGCCGAGCAGGGCCTGACGTTTCTGGGGGTCGGCAGTTCCTGCGGGAAACCCGCGTTCGCCCTGCCGTACCCGCTGACCTGGACCGAGGCGGCGCTGGACCGACTCGAGCACCTGGCCGAGCAGCACTTCTGTTACGTCGAGTATGGCCAGCTCGCGCACCTCAAACGGCGGGTGGACGACCGCGAACTGCTCGCCGTGCAGGACTGGACGCCGTTCGGGGTGGTGTACGTGCGGGCGGAGTACCCCCTCGCGGACACGTTGCTGCGCGACCTGACCGTTACCCTTCAGCCGGAGGACACTCCGGAGAGCACCGCGCCGTGACGCCACACCGCCCGACCCTTGCCCTCCCCCTTCTTCCCTGGAGATTCGTATGCCCAAATTGACGGTTGGCCCCTGGATTGCTGCTCAGAAACTCCCCAGCCGGGACGTGGCCCGTGACCGCTTCGCCTTCCTGGACCGCACCCGCCTGCGGGACGAGACCCCCACCGTGGCTGGCCTGCCGCTGGTTGGCATGGGCGGCTCATGCGGCAAGCCCTGCTTCGCCCTCCCGTTCGTGCTGACCTGGACGGACGAGAACACCCGCGCGTTAGAAGAAGTCGGACGCACGTACGGCTGTTACGTCGAGTACGGCCTGTACCCGCACCTGAAGCTGCACGACAATGATCAGGAGGTGGCGGCCGTGCAGGACTGGACCACGTTTGGCATGGTGTACCTGCGCCCGGGGTACGAGAAGGCTGAGGAACTGCTCACCGACCTCGTGCGTGCCCTGAGCCCCGCCTAAACGTCACGCCGGATGCCGCCCGCCGCGTGCGGGCGGCGTTCTTTTTGGTGCTCGCAAGCATAAACCCACGCCCAACGCCGCTGGCCCTGAGGGCACCGCGCTCCTCAGGCGCCCAGGCCACACTGGGGCATGACGCGTCGCTGGTGGCTGATCCTGGGGGCGGGGTGGAGCTGGGGCGTGGCCAGCGCCCAGCCCGCGAGCGTGACCTTGAAGAACATCCGGCATGACTATCAGGCGCTGAACAACTGCGCGCCGGTCACGGCCATGACCCTGCTGGGGTATTACGGCGCCTCGGTCACGCAGGCGCAGGCGGCCGCCGTGATGAAGGATTACCCCGGTGATCCGCAGGTCACCAGTCTTGAGCTGGCCCGCTACCTGGGCCGCGCGGGGCTGCAGAGCGTCATCCGCTACGCCGGGGACGCCGAACAGCTGCGGTCACTGGTGGCGGCGGGGTTTCCCGTGGTGCTGCAGCAGCGGCTCCAGCGGGGCAGCAACGTGGCGCATTTCCGCACGGTGTACGGGTACAGCGCGGGCCAGTTCCTGATCAGTGATCCGCTGCTCGGGCCGTCCCTGCGGCTCAGTGCCCAGCGACTCACCGAGCTGTGGGCGTACTACAACGGGGAGTACCTGGTGGCGTTTCCCCCCGCGCGGGCTGGGGAGGTGCAGCGCCTTCTGGGCAGCGATTACAGCGCCGCCGCAAACTGGCAGCACCTCCGGGCACATGGGGAGCAGGATGTCAAAGCGCGCCCGCGTGACCCGTACGCCTGGTGGGGGCTGGCCAAGGCCACCTTGCGCCTGGGCGACGCCGCGCTGGCGTCGGATTATTTTGAGCGGGCCGTGAACCTGGGGGTGCCCACCATGTACTACCTGTACCGCCAGGAAGCGTTCGAGGCCTGGACGCAGGCGGGACGGCACAGCCGGACCCTGAGCGTCACGCAGCGGGCCCTCCAGGCATTTCCTCGCAGCAAGGAACTGCAGTATTTCCGCACCCTGGCTGGCAGAGCGGTGGGACAATCGGGCGGCTGAGGACCGCAGCAGTGGGGCTTGGCCGCCTGTGTCCGCCCGGGCCTTAATGGTCCGCGCGGTCATCAAATCTTTACAGAAACTTTATAAACGGCCGGTACGGTGGCCCGGATGTGGCGTTCTTTGCTCCTCACCCTGGGCCTCGCCGCCCTGAGTCTCTCCACCGCTGCGACCGTGACGGTCAAGCCCGGCGACACGCTGTACGGCATTGCCCAGCGGCAGGGCGTGACCCTGGACGCCTTGCTGGCGAAAAATAAAGGCGTCAACCCGCAATTGGCCCTGAAGGTCGGGCAGGTGCTGCAACTGCCAGCGCGGCTTGGCACCGCCCGCGTCGCCACCACCACGAATGGGATCGTCGTCCGCCCGGCGGGCATCCGCGTGACCGCCGTGCTGCCCGTGCAGGGCCGGCTGACCAGCCCGTATTCGCCCGCGCACCTGGGCCTGGATCTGGCGGCGCCCGCCGGGACACCGTTTGTGGCGGCCCGCGCAGGCCGCGTGACCGAGTCCCGGTTTGACGCAGGGACCGGCTGGGGCTGGACGATCGTGCTGGACCACGGGGACGGCATGACGACGCGCTACAGCCACAACAGCGCCAACCTCGTGCGGGTAGGGCAGGTGGTGGAGACCGGGCAGGTGATCGGCCGGGTGGGCAGCACCGGCAACAGCACGGGACCGCACCTGGACTTCCGCGTGATGGTGGACGGCAACGTCGTCAACCCCATGGGCCTGTACTGAGCGGCGCCCGTGGAGAGGGAAGGCCATGCGCCTTCCCCCTTCAGGGTTTCTTGAGGCGCGCCGCCAACTTTACAGAAGCTGAACACGCGCGGCCCAGGGTGAAAGCGCCCTCTCCCCCGGGAGGGCCGCGTGACCACCGTGGTCCCGCGTCATTTCACGCCCTGGAGGCCCCCGATGGACACCCTCACCCGCATGCTCAACACCCACCCCAAGGCCAGTTCCATGGACGCTGCCCTGCTGGCCACCTGCCTGCAGGCGTGCCTGGACTGCGAAGCGGTGTGCTCGCTGTGCGCCGACGCGTGCCTGAACGAGAGCGAACACCTGCACCACCTCACACGCTGCATCACGCTCAACACCCAGTGCGCCGCTGTCTGTCAGGCCACCGCCAAGGTGCTCGCGTCACCGGGTCAGGGCGGCGCACAGGTCCTGCAGGCGCAGCTGGAGGCCTGCCTGAGCGCGTGTCAGGCCTGCGCGGCAGAATGCGAGGGGCACGCGCAGGAGATGAACATGGCGCACTGCGCAGTCTGCGCGGAAAGTTGTCGCCGCTGCGAGCAGGCCTGTCAGGTCCTGCTGAAGAGCGTGCGCGCATGAAGCGGCGCGCATTGCTCCTGACCCTGCTGACCTTGAGCTCCGCCCAGGCCGGTGGAATGGACATGGCCATGCCCGGCATGACCCACATGACGATGCCCATGACGCCGTCAGCGTCTGTGCCGGGGCTGTCACAGATGGGGCTGCAGATGCAACTGGACATGCGCATGATGATGATGCCGATGATCAGTGACCTCGCCCGGTTGAGTGGGCGGTCCTTCGAGCGGGCGTTCATGTCCATGATGATTCCGCACCACCAGAGCGCCATCGACAGCAGCCGCGCCGTTCTGGAGCGCGCCAAGAATGAACAGGTGCGCGCGTGGGCGACCCAGATCATCGCGGACCAGACGCGCGAGATTGCTGAGATGCAGGCCCAGCTGCGCGCGTACGGCGGGCCGAATCCGGCGGTGATGGCGCGCATGATGCAGATGAACCGCATGATGGACATGCCCGCCATGATCCGCGCGTCAAGCATGCCGGAACGCACCTTCCTGGAAGGCATGCTTCCGCACCACGCGGCCGCCAACGAGAAATCGAACCTGGCCCTGCAGCGGACGCAGGACCCCTTCGTGTTAGAGCTCGCGGAGAAGATCATCACCGCCCAGGCGGGCGAAATGCACGACTTTCAGGGGTGGCTCCGCGCGCATTAAGGCAGGGCCAGAAGGCGACCGGCTGATCGTCCATGCCGGTCGCCTTCTGTGTTACAGGACGAACATGCCCCTGAGCGGACCGGTTTGAACTCAGCTGAGGTCGGTTGGCTCAGTTGATCCGGTAATCTGCCGATGGTCAACGTCGGACTGCCGTTCAGGAGAGGGGAAGCCTTGTCGCGCGTCCGTCCACGCAACCCCCAGGAGTGCAGCGTGGAGCTCACCAAAATCCGGCTTCCGGTACGACAGCGGTGGGCCGCCAGCTGGTCTGTTGGGTGCTGCCCGACTGGTGCGCGGCAACAGTTTCTTCCAGGACAACACCCAGGGGTGGGATTTAACCGTATCCCAGTGATGCCCAGGTATGGACCGGACTGGTCTGATTTGGGGGCCACACGGCTGCCCCCCAGTTGTCAGGTTCATTCAGCAGAAGGTCGGGGTCGGCAGACGCCCTGATGAGACAGCCGAAGTCCAGACGGACCAATTCAGGCACGCTGTCCCTGACGCGCTCTGTTTCGAAGTCCAGATGTGCAGCGTCTCTTAAAGCCGTCCCCTGGCTTCAGCCAGGCCAAGTAGAGGGTCTGGCTTCAGCGGCAACAGTCCCTTCAGCATTTCGTCCCGCTCAAAGGCCACGTCCCGCTTAAACGAGACAGCGCAGCTTGGACTGTCACTTCCTCGGTCAAGCAGCTGGGGAGGAACGCACCGCACCTGATAGATGGCGCTCAGACGCGTTAGCAGAAAAGTCAGGGGTCATGCCCACCGTGCTGGCCAGGTGGGGCAGGGGCCACCCGGCCTTGACTGACGTCCCTCAGACCGGCATGGGTAAGGCGGGCCGAACCCCGCCTTAAGGGATTGGCGCCGTTCGAAGCGTTCGGAATGGCATGATGACGCCCCGTCTCAGCAGCAGCGCATTGGCGGTCACGATCAGGGTGCTGGCACTCATGAGGAGTGCGGCCCACTCCGGGCGCAGCAGCACCCCGTACGCCGGGTACAGCACACCCGCCGCGAACGGAATGGCGAGCACGTTGTAGATCGCCGCCCAGAACAGGTTCTGCCGGATCTTGCGCTGCACGCGCCGCGCCAGGACAATGCTGGCCGCCACGGCCGCCGGATCACTGTGCACGAGCACCACGTCCGCCGTCTCCACCGCCACGTCCGTGCCGGCCCCAATCGCAATGCCCACCTCGGCCTGCGCGAGGGCCGGCGCATCATTGACCCCGTCCCCCACCATGGCCACGCGCTCGCCTTTGGCCTGCAGGGCCTGTACCTGGGCGGCCTTCTGCTCGGGCAGGACGTCTGCGATGACCGTGTCCAGGCCCAGCTGGCGTCCCACAGCCTGCGCGGTCCGTTCATTATCTCCTGTAAGCATGGCCGTCTTCACACCCAGGGCCTGCAGCTGCGTTACCACCGCACGGGCGGACTCCCGCACCCGGTCAGCGACCGCAATGACGCCCAGGAACTGTCCATCTGCTGCCACGAACATGGCCGTTTTGCCATCAGACGCCAGCCTGGACGCCTCTTCTTCGGCCTGGCCAAGAGTGATGCCCGCCTGCGTCATCAGGGCCCTATTCCCGACCAGCACGCGCCGCCCATTGACCGTGGCCTGTACGCCCCGTCCGGGGATGGACTCGAAGCCTTCGGGTTCACTCAGGGAAAGACCCCGGTCCTGGGCGCCGCGCACAATGGCTTCCGCCAGGGGGTGCTGTGAGGGCCGGTCCGCCGACGCCGCCGTGGCCAGCAGGGTCTCCTCAGACACGCCAGGTGCAGGCTTCAGGTCCGTGAGGGCAGGCTTGCCTTCGGTCAGCGTGCCGGTTTTATCGAAAATGACGGTGGTGACGCCTGCGGTGGCTTCCAGAGCGGAGGCGTTCTTGAACAGCACCCCAGCCTGCGCGCCACGGCCCACGCCGACCGTGATGGCGGTCGGTGTGGCCAGGGCGAGTGCGTCTGGGCAGGCGATCACGATGGCCGACACCGCAGCCGTCAGGGCAAAGACGACGCTCTGTCCCAGCAGCATCCAGGCCAGGAAGGCGATCAGGCCGCTGCCCAGCGCCACGAACACCAGGTACTTCCCAGCGGTGTCGGCCAAGCGCTGGGCGGGCGCCTTGCTTGCCTGAGCGTTCTGGACCAGCCCCACGATGCGCGCCAGGGCCGTGTCGGCACCGACCGCCGTCGCGCGGAACCCGAACGCGCCATTCTGGTTGACGGTCCCAGCCGTGACCTTCTCACCTGGGGTTTTTTCGACAGGGACGGGTTCGCCCGTGAGCATGCTCTCGTCGACAAAGGACGCCCCGCTCACCACTTCGCCGTCGACCGGCACCCGGTCGCCCGGGCGGATGACCACGATGTCGCCCGTGACGACCTGCTCGACAGGAATTTCGATTTCGGTGCCTGCACGGACCACCCGGGCGGTCGCAGGGGCCAGTCGCAGCAGAGCTTCCACCGCGCGGCCCGTGGCGAACCGGGAGCGCATCTCCAGCCAGTGGCCGAGGAGGGAAAAGGTGGTGAGCATGGCAGCTGCTTCAAAGAACACGTCCTGCGAGTTCAGCGCCAGGGTGGCCCAGAGCGAATAGGCGTACGACACCAGGATGCCCAGGGCGATCAGGGTCATCATGTTCGCTTCGCCCCGCCGCAGGGCACGCCACGCGGCCGAAATAAACGGCCACCCGCCCCACCACACGACCGGTGTGGTCAGCAGCAGCCCGAAGACATTCATGCCCAGGCCGAAGGGCGGCATGGTGGTAAAGCCGATGGCTTCCCCAATCGGGGAGTACAGCACCGCTGGAAGGGTCAGCAGCAGCGAGCCCACGAAGCGGCGCAGCATGTCGGAGACCATGTCCGCACCGTGTCCGGCGTGCTCGTCGTGGGAAGCGTGTTCTGCTGCGAGGTGAGCCCCATGCTGGTCGGCGGCAGGCGTGCGGTGGTGGTCGTGCGCGGTGTTGGGCGATGGAGTGCCTCCGGTCGCCTGCTCGCAGGTGCAGGCGTACCCGGCCTGCTCCAGCTGCGCGCGCACCTGAGCTTCATCCGTCTGCCCTGGGTCTATCCAGACGTGCGCGACGCTCCGGGTCCGGTCCAGGTGCACGTCGCGCACGCCGGGCAGCCCCCGGAGGAAGCGTTCAGCGTCCTGCAGGTCAGTCCCGCTGTGACAGGTGCGCAGCGCCACTTCTAGGGGAGCTGTGGAAGGAGAAGACGCGTGCGGGTGGTGGGTCATGAGGGCCTCCTGAGGACCACCGTACGGCGAGCATGTTCAGCTCCTGTAAAGCAGGGCGCTTACAGGCGGGGCGTGTCGTCCTCCCGGAATCGGTACCCCACCCCGCGCACGGTTTCAATGAAACGCGGAGTCTCCAAAGTGTCACCCAGCTTGCGTCGCAGGCTGGTGATGTGCACGTCCACCACCCGGTCCGTGCCTGGAAAATCGCTGCCCCAAACGCGCTCGAGGAGCCGCTCACGGGGCCAAGCCATGCCCGCGTGCTGCGCCATGGTGGCGAGCAGATCAAACTCCAGTTTGGAGACATCTACCCGATGTCCGGCGAGCCGCACCTCCCGGCTGCGCAGGTCGATGTGCAGCTCGCCCACGCTGAAGGCGTCCTGCACGCCCACCCGGCGCAGCAGGGCGCGAATTCGGGCAGTGACTTCACGCGGGCTAAACGGCTTGACCACGTAATCGTCCACGCCGCCGTCCAGGCCGCGGAGTTTGTCCTCCTCCTCTCCCCGTCCAGTCAGCATCAGGATAGGGAGCTTCAGGCCGGCTGCGCGGGCGTCCCGGGCGAGCTGGACGCCGGACAGGCCAGGCAGCATCCAGTCGAGCACCGCCACATCCGCGCGCGGCAGCAGGCTCCAGGCGTCCGGGCCTGTCTGGGCTTCCAGCACGGTGTGCCCCTCGGCTTTCAGGTACGCGCGCAGGACTTCCAGAATGGCGGGATCATCGTCCACAATTAGCACCGTCGGCATGGCCAACCTCCAGGGTGGACTGGGGTCCAGCGCCCAGCGGTCGGGGCCATGTGGCTGCTCATAAAATCCATCTTGGGGGTCGCCTGTTAAGGTCCTGTCAAATCGGGGAAGAGGGATCAGCAAGGTGGCGGCTGAGCTTCGTCTTATACAGGACTCGTCTGATTCCAAAGCACATTGGGAAGAGCGCCCATCTGCTTTTCCATCCCCGTAGTCCCGCATTTCCTCGTGTTCGCTCCGCTGAGGTTCGCCTTCGGCTCACCTGAGTTCCGTCTTAGGGACTGTGGGCCTGTACCCAGAGTCAGCGGCCAGGAAGTCAGCATGACCCCGGCGCTGCTCTCGTCCGCTGGTGTGGGCATCACGACGCATGCACACGGTCCAGGGTCAAGGGCCCGTCTGCAGCGTGGTGGTGAAGGTCAGCGCTGAGTGTGGCCAGGGTGACTTCGCCAAGGCGGGCCAGCAACAGTGCCTCTGCGTCACGAAAGGCTTGATTGAGCGCTGCGTTCACGGCCTGCTCCACCAGACAACCGGGCGCCTCCGTCCGGTTGCCGATGGCGAGCAGTGAAGGACAGCCGAGGGCGGTGTAGATGTCTCTCAGGGTCACGGCTGTCAGGTCACAGCCCAAGGTCCAGCCACCACCGTGACCTTTTTCAGAGCGGACGTAGCCCTTGTCTCGCAGTCTGCCCATGATTCGCCGGACGACCACTGGGTTGGTGTCCATGGCTTTTGCCAACATCTCAGACGTCAGGGGTCCCTGATGCTGCGCCATGTGCAGCAGGATGTGGAGCACCCCAGACAGTCGACTATCACGTTTCATGCAACCCAGTGTGTTTCTTGATGGAATGGACGTCAAGCCGAAGGTTGAACAGGCACGGAAGCGCTTCCTTCAGCGTTTCTGCTCGTGTTTTCGCCTGAGCGCCAGAATGTTGTCCTTGGTGGTGCCCACTTCGCCATTTGGACCAGTCATTTCGGTCAGCGCACGCTCCACGGTGTCCTGCAAAATCACGTCCCACAGGTCAAGGTTCAGGCCGATCGTATCCAAGGCTTCCTGGACGGTGGGGTACGGCACGACCTTGCTTGACCATGAGGGTCCGGAGGCGTGCTCAATGACCAGAAGCAGCCCGCCCGGCTGCACGGCATCAGAAGCTTTGCGGAGCACGAGATCACGTGCAAACGCCACTGGTGATTGGAGATACAGCGCGTAAACCAGGTCGAACTGACCTGCGGGGAAGCTGTGCTCCAGATCGTGTTGCTCGAATGTGGTGCGGTCAGTCACGCCGGCCTGAGCTGCGTGCCGGTCGGCACGCTCCAGGGCGGTCTTTGAGATGTCCGCACCGGTGACTTGCCAACCTTGGGTGGCCATCCAGACCGCGCTGTTCCCCTCACTGCAGCCAAGATCAAGTGCGGTGCCGGGCGTCAACGCTTGCACTTGCACCCATCTCGCCAGGAGAGCGTTGGGGCGCCCGGTCCACGGGCGTGGGTTGTCCCGATATCGGGCTTCCCAGTACTGCAGGGCTTCACTGTGCTTGTCGCGTTTGTGAGAGGGGTCATTCATGATGGATGCTCCTGAGTCTTGGGCGGAAAGAGACGGAGGCTCTGAGGTCAGAGCGTCAGGGCGAGGGACGACCGAGCGGCGCGGCTGGCCACCATAAAGACGACGTTGCTGGCAGAAGGCGGCTCGCCAGAGCGCTGACACAGTGACTTAAGTGGGTGGTGGAGACGCCTATGAAGCAGTGAGGGCACACCCCATGTGGGGGCTGCTGCCAAGAAACTCTTCTGGGAATCCTATACACTTCATGCAACTTAGATTGTTGCATAAGGTGACTTAGGTGTCAATGCCACTGGAGACGTCTCCCAGGCTGTTCGACCCGGTACAGACTCTCGCTGGCGGAAGCATGCCGTGTCGGGTCTATGCTTTCAGCAAGACCCACGAGGGGCAGCCCTCTCACGTTCTCCTGCCCCTCGTAGTTCTTGCACTCAACTCAGATGCTTTTATTCCTATGCAGGCGCGACCGTCGACTCGGGCCCTCGAACGAGGAAGAAGAGGTTCGAGGCAATCATCACGACCACCCCTGTCCAGATGGCTCGTCACCTCCCGTACACGATAAGACTCCTGTGCACCCTTGGAGAGCTCTTCAGCGTAAGGTTGAGCACGCGTTTGCGACCCCTCAGCGCGCCAGATCCAATCTGTCTGACGGCACGCTTTGAAGATGCAGGCCAATGGCGTTGCTGTCACCCGCGGTAAGGACGGCTTCAAGCAGCGCTGATGTGATTGACCCGGGCGAGGGCGCCACCGCTAGACTCATGCCTGTTCCCATAGTGACCATGCCCGGCATGACCGAGAGACAGCTTTTATTGACCGAAACGAGCATCGCCATAAAGGCAGGGCCAGTGTTACCTAGGAACACGCCACTGGCGGTTTGAATGTTCACTTCACGACCAGGGGCATCAGTCTGCGTGCTGGTCCGAGCGCCCAGATGCCGCTGGCCACGCTCCTTCAGGGGGCGCGGGTGAACCTGATCAGCGGTGCGGCCATCTGGTGCCGGGTGTCCTGGCAGGGCGACAGCAGGTACGTCGCGCAGGCCTATCTGCGGTTGTAAGAAGGGCCAGCTGCTGAACAACGCAAGGTCCCAAACGGCTGCGTGGGGGACCACAAGATCCACTTTCCTGACAGGCCGCGCTTCTTGAGCCAGGTGCGGTAATCAAGCATTTCCGAGGTCTGCGCGGTAATAATGACTCTCGACAGGCTCAGCATGTGGGCATCCTGGCCCTGCTGCAGCGCGAGATTCGCCATCTCGATTGCAAGGCAGCCTGCCCTGAGCCCCTCAAACGCAGGCAGGAAAGGTCTTCGTTAGCCCAAATGTCCAGCACTCTCGAGATGTGATCAAGCCCCTCCATTTCAATGAGGGAGGCGAGCTTTCAGTACACCGTACAGATAGGTTCCTAGGAGAGCGAAGGTCAATACGATAAGGATGGGCCAGACGCCCGCCCCTACTAGGACGAACATAGGTCCAGGACAGACTCCGGCCAGGCCCCAGCCCATCCCAAAGGTGAGGCCCCCGAACACGTACCGCCGCCATCCCTTCTCCTTGTCCGTGACCCGGATGGTCTGGCCATCCCGGCTTTTCAGGCCACTGCGGCGCAGAAGTATAGTGGTGACCATCCCAGTGAAGACCGCCGAACCCATCAGCCCGAACATGTGGAAAGACTCGAAGCGGAACATCTCTTGAATGCGGTACCAGCTGGCCGCCTCCGATTTCACAAGGACGACACCGAAATACAACCCCGCGAGGAGGTAGAGCAGCAGGCCGGTCGCGGCGCGGGTCGTGGAAGAAGGCTCGGTGTGGACGCCTGGAATGGAGGCTTCACCTGTCACCCGATGACCGCCATGAAGAGGGGAAGGAGAAGGTTTGCGCTGAGGATGCCACCGACAAAGAACGAGACGGTGGCGATTAAAGAAGGGCCTTGCAGGGTGGAGAGACCGGTAATCGCGTGGCCGGAGGTGCACCCACCGCCATACCGGGTGCCGAAGCCCACCAGCAGGCCCGAGAAGGCCAGCAGCAGCCACACGCCGGGGTTGGACAGGTCGGTCAGTTCTGAGGGAAAGAGGCTGGGCCGCACCTGCACGCCCAGGTCCTGAATCGACTGGGCGCCAGCAGCACTCAGGCGGGTGGGTTCGGGGTTGGCGAAGATCAGACCCGCCAGCCCCCCACCCAACACCAGCCCACCCGCGAACATCAGATTCCAGCGTTCCCTGCGCCAGTCATAGTGGAAGAAACCGGGTTTGGCCCGTTCGGGCAGCAGGATGGCACAGGCGTGCCGCAGATTGGCGGAGATCCCAAAGCTCTTGTTGCCCAGCCACAGCAGCAGTGGGACGGTCAGGCCGATCAGGGGGCCGCCCAGGTACCAGGGCCAGGGAGAATGGAGAAAGTCGAGCAGTTCAGTCATAGAAGAAAGACCTCGGAGAAGGAAGAGCCGCGCAGGGAGGTTGAGCAGGAGGTTTGCCGGGCACCTTCAGTGCTGCACTTGCACTTTGGCAGCGGGAGGCGGGTTCAGCACCTTGGGCACGTTGGTGGCCAGAACGTAGACACCCATCACGACCAGGAAGCCAGCGAAGCCCTTTTTAAGGCTGTCGTTGGAAAGGTTCTTGCCGAGGCGCGCCCCGAGAAAGCTCCCCAGAATGCCGATGACGGTGAACATCAGGATCAGGGGCCAGTTCACCGACACGTTCTGCTCAGCCAGCACGTTCACGTACTTGGCAAAACCCACGAAACTCTTGGCGGAAATGATGAGCAGGCTGGTGCCCACCGCGAGGCCCATGGGCAGGCCGCCCAGCAGCACCAGTGCGGGGATGATCAGGAACCCGCCGCCCACGCCCACCAAGCCGGTTAGCACGCCGACGCCCAGACCTTCCGCGCCGATCTTGAGGGGCGAGCGGTGGTGGGTCAACTGGCCCTCCGGCCGAGTGCTCGAGGGCCGGAACATCATGATGGCGGCGAGCAGCATCACCACGGCGAAGAGCAGCAGTTGCACCACGCCGCTCAGGTACACGCTCAGCGCCGCGCCCAGAAAAGTGCCCACCACGCCGGGAAGACCAAACCACAGCACCGAGCGCCAGTCGATCTGCCGCTTCATGGCGTAGGGGATCGCCCCAATCAGGCTGATCCCGCCCACGATGGCGAGCGATTCGGCAATGGCCAGTTTCTCCGGCTCGCCCACGAGGTAAACCAGCACCGGCACGGTCAGGATGGACCCGCCTGAGCCCAACAAGCCGAGGCTCAGCCCAATCAGGGCCGCGCCGATCCAGGCGAAGATCATGGCTGCTCGCCCCGGTTGAGGTCACGGCCCTCACGACTCCAGGCCGCCGTGCCACCCGAAAGATTCATCACTCCGGTCTTGCCCTGAGAGACAAGGTAAGCAGCGGCCTGTGAGGAACGATTCCCGCTGGCGCAGATCAGGATGGTGGTCGGCTCTATCTCGTCCGCACGGCCAATCAGTTCGCTGAGCGGGAGGTTGGTGGCGCCGGGAATGTGTCCGGCCATGTACTCCTCATGCTCACGCACGTCGACCAAGCGGGCGCCATTGCGCTTCTTCCTTTCAAGTTCGGTGGTAAAGATGTCTTGGTAGGTCATGGAAAGCTCCTTTCAGCCAAAGCGGAGGCGGCGCCCCGTGGGCCGCCTCCGCCGGGTGCGGGTCAGGCGTTCTGGCTCTTCGCCCAGGCGTCGTAGCCCCCAGCCAGTTCCAGCACAGCGAAGCCTTCGGTCCGCAGCAGGCTGGCGGCAGCGGCGCTTCTGGCCCCCCCCTGGCAATGCACGACGATCTCGCGGTCACGCGGCAGGGTGTCCAACGTCCAGGGCAGGCGTCCGGCGTGCAGTTGCCGTGCGCCAGGGATATGGCCTTCCTCGTACTCGGCCTTCGCTCGAACGTCCAAAATGAGGGCGTCCGGGTGTTGTGACAGCTCGGTCGCTGGGATGGGCTGTGCAGGTGCTGTGTCCAGTTCCTCTGGGCTGGGGATAAAGCCGACCACATGGTCCAGACCAACCATCCACAGCTTTCGGCGCAGAGCTTCAGCGCGGTTCCCAGGCGCCAGCAGGATGAATTCGCGGTCCGGCTTCAGCAGCCATCCTGCCCACGTTTCTATCGTGCCGCCGTCGGGGATGTTGACGCTGCCCACAGGCGCGGCCGCTTGGTGCTCTTCTTTCCTGCGCGTGTCGATCAACCGGGCACCAGCGGCCAGCTTCGCCTTCACCTCATCCGCGCTCAGCTCTGCGAGCGGCTTCACCTGATCCAGCAGGGCGGGACCGTCGCGGTTCTCGGTCTTCATGCGGCCGTAGTACAGCGGCGCATCGGGCTGGCCAGAGAGCAATTCATGGGTGAACGCGTCCTCGTCCCCCTGCTCCACTAGCTTGCCCCACCAGCTCAGTGCCCGCTCGTAGCCCACCGTGGTTGTCGGGACCGCGCCCAACGCCTTGCCACACGCGCTGCCTGAGCCGTGACCAGGCCACACCTGCACGTAGTCGGGCAGCGTCAGGAATGTGTCGCGCAGTGAGGCGAACATCTGCCTGGCGCCGATAAAGCGGGTGTCCTGCCCGCCTGCCGCTTCGTCGAGCAGGTCCGGGCGCCCCAGGTCGCCGACAAAGACGAAGTCGCCGGTCAGGATCATGCTGGGCGTATCGCCACGGGGGGTATCGGTCACCAGAAAGCTCAGGTGTTCTGGCGTATGACCAGGCGTGTGGACGGCCTGGATGCGGACGTTGCCCACCATGAAGGTGTCGCCGTCATAGAGCTTGACCTGGTTGCCGTCGTCGTAGGTGTACTGCCAGCCCTCACCGCCCTCGTCGGAGAGCAGCAGCTGCGCGACTGTGGCGTTGGCGAGTTCGCGGCTGCCGGACAGGAAATCGGCGTGGATGTGCGTCTCGGTCACGTGGGTGACGCGCAGCTTTTGGCTCTTCGCCTCGTCGAGGTACTGGGCAATGTCGCGGACCGGGTCCACCACCAGGCATTCGCCGGTCTTCTGGCAGCCAATCATGTAGGACGCCTGGGCCAGGTCCAAATCGTAGAAGCGTTCAAAATACATAACTGGACTTTATACCCCCCCAGGGTATTCTGTCAAATACCCGGAGGGGGTATATTTAGAGAATGTCTGTGCCCGTCAGCGACCATCAAGCCGAGAAAGTCAGAATCCTCAACCGTCTGCGCCGCCTGGAAGGTCAAGTCCGGGGGCTCCAGAAAATGGTCGAGGAGGAGAAGAACTGCGTAGACGTCATGACGCTGTACGCCGGTGTCAAGAGTGCGCTGGAATCCACCGGAGACGTGATTCTGGAAACCTATGTGGCGCAGTGCCAGGCACGGGGTGAGCGTCCCGCCGATCTCGTGAAGCTTCTGAAGTTGTCCCGCTGAGGTCTGGTTGCCCAAGTGCACTCAAGGCCTTAGGGGCAGCAGCCCCCCTCCTTGATCTGGACTGTTCGGCCGCCGTGGGGCCGACAGCGGCGCTGGAGCCAAAACAGTCAGCGGGCAGCAGTCCAGGCCAGGGCCAGTGCGCGGCCCAGGAGCACAGCCACAAAGCCCAGCATCAAGTTGGCGACCACCGACAGCGTGGCCCGCACCATGTCATTGTCACGCAGCAGCAGGTAAGTTTCCCATTCAAGGGTCGAAAAGGTGGTCAAGGCGCCAATAAAACCGGTGCCTATGATCAGGCGCCATTCGGAGGACAAGGCGCCGCGCAGTGACAGTGTCACGACGAACGCCAGTGCGAACGACCCGGCTACATTGACCAGCAGGGTGGCCAGCGGAAACGTGGCCCAGGGTGTATGGGCCAGTCGCCCACTCAGGGCCAGTTGAATGCCGTAACGAATGAGCGCGCCAAGGGCGCCGCCACAAGCCAAACCGAGCCAGAAGAGCATAGACCGCTATGGTGGCATGGGGCCAGGAGCGTGTTTCCCTGAGCATACGGCGGGTCGCCGGGGCGGTAGACCTTCTAGTGTTGAGCTTGGTCCTGGCCGTGGTCAGCCCCACTATGTCCAGCGTCCTTCTGGCCACGCGTCTAGGCGCGCGCCCCCAACTGGCCAAGCCAGACACCGACCGCAAAGACGACCGCCCCGCCCACGATCACCTGAAAAATGGTCTGCCCCAGCGGTGACCGCATGTAGTGCCAGCGAATGTAAGCGATGACCACGAGCTCGATGAGCACCACTGCGTAGGCCAGCGTCAGGGCGACGCGCAGGTCCGGCAGCAGAAACGGAAAGGTGTGCAGCATGCCGCCCAGCACGGTGGCGACGCCGGTGATGACCCCCCTGGCCAGGGGCGTGCCCCGTCCAGAGACCACGCCGTCATCGCTGAGCGCCTCCGCGAGGCCCATGCTGATGGCCGCGCCGACAGATGCGGCGAGGCCAACGTAGAAGGCGTCAATGGGACGGCCAGTCAAGCCCGCCGCTGCGAAGATCGGCGCAAGGGTGCTGACTGATCCGTCCATCAGCCCCAGCAGAGCAGGCTGAATTTTCTGAAGGATGAAGGTCTGATCACGGCGCGAGGTCATGTCATCAGCTTAACGCCTTAATAGGAATAATTCCTATTAAGGCCAGATGGATGCATTGTCGTAAGCGCTGCCGTCCAAAGCCTTCAGTGTGATGTACCCCTTGTCTTGGGGTTCAGGCATGCCTCTGCACTGCATAGAGGCCGGCGCGGCTGGCGAGGAGTTACTTGAGCGGGCGCCGCTCTATCCCTCCGCTTGCTCCAGAGCGCTGGAACGACCACGGGGCGAGCGAGCTGATAGGGCCAGTTAGCAGCGTTGCGACGGGCTGCGGTGTGGTCTGGCCGGCTGGGGTTCGGAGGGTAATGTGTCCGCACCAGAAAGGTGATCTGTCGCAAGTGTGGCCTAAGGTAAGCGAATCCACAGTCGGGCCGTCCAGGAGAACTGGGCAGGCGTCCAAATCCAGTGAGCACGGAGGGCCGAGAGGACGGGCCCTTGGCCAAGTGTGGGCGCCGCTCGGTTTGGTCCGCTTCGCGCCGACTCAGGGGCTATGAAAAGTGGGCGGGGATGTGCCGTCTGGACTTCACCTGACGGGTGGCCAGCAGCTGGGTGATCCCGGACGGAAGCGGCCACCGACCCATGCTGTTGACGGCCAACTTTCCTGCTTACTGGGCCGATGACGTTTCCTGCCGCCCCCTCTCTTCACCCGGGCGTTCAGCTGAAGCTGCTGGCGCGGGGCGCAGAATCCGGTGGACATGCAACACGTAATTCAACCCCACCACCCAGGCCACCGAGACCAGAGCGCCGGCCGTGACGTCTGTGGGGTAATGCACGCCGATGTACACCCAGGACCACATCATGGCGAGCACATATAGGGCGCCGCAGACGAGGGCCGGGAGGCGCCAGCGTGTGGACCACAGAATCACAACGACAGCGCTCACCAGCGCACTCGCAAACATGGCGTGACCACTCGGGAAAGAGAAGTCAGGTTCGGGGAGAAATGGGGTCCAGAACGCGGGGCGGGGCCGGTCAAAAAACTGTTTGAGGACCGTGTTGATTGCCACCGTGCCGCCCAACGCCAGCAGGAGAAAGTAGGCCAGTCGGGGGCGAATGCGGTAGAGCATGACGCTGAGAAGGCCCGTCAGAGGCACCATGCCGGCCATGTTGCCAAACAGTGAAAGGAACCGGGTCACGTTATTCAAAGCTGTGGAGGCACCAGCGTGAACCGCAAGCATCAGGGGCTCTTCAAAGGCGAAGGGCTCTTTCTCATAGACCTCTTCGGCGATCTTGACGAAGCCCAAGAGGGGAAGAAGGAGACTGAAAAAGAGGGTGAGAAGGGCGCGCCAGTACTTCTTCAAAAAGGCGAGCAGGCGTTGCAGATGCGCGTGAGCGGGGAGAGTCATCCCTCAGGCTAGGGGCCGGCTCACAGTTTCATGACGTACAGGGATTATCGAAGTCCACATTGATGGGGATTACGCAAGCAAGAGGTTTTCTCAGTAGAGAGTCGAGGCCGCTCCCTGCCGGAACTTTGAGCTGAGGCGGCTCGTTCCACGGAGGGGTTTAAAAATAATGGAGGCCCATGCAGACATGTGTGTACGCTGCATGCTTCCCTGCTGGCTTGGTCTATCGGTGCCGCGTCATCAAACGGCAGATTCGGTTTGAGCGGTGGCGCCGTGAACTGAAGTCCTGGCCGGTATGGCCCCCCAGCCACAACCCACCGCAGACATAGAGCGGTGGGCCCAGGAGAAAGGGGATGGAGCTCAAGTCAAGGCTCTCCTTCATGCCCGAACAGGATGCCCAGCGCTGTCACCTAATTTCTGGAGCTGATGACCAGTATATGTGAAGAGTCGCCAGTTGGCCGGTGCCGCCGGGTTCTGAATAAGGTGGGATTCTTCGTCTGTTTCGTGGCTCCCTCGAACGTCAGTTGTTGAGGATCGCTTCCCTCTCCAGATAGCCACTGGACCTGTCCGAAGCGTTATGCCCCCCTTTCCTTTGCTGGATGAAGCGCCGCGCTGCATCGCCCCAAATGCAGTGGGTGTCCGCCCATCTGTCTGGCCACCGGCTCCACGCAACCGCCAATCTCTCTATATCTCACTATATTTGTCTATCCGAATAAACAGATATACTCAAGCATGCACCGACACCCCTTGCCCGTTCCGCCTCCGCCCGATGACCTCCTGCATGTGACCCGGCTGTTTGACGCTCTCCGAGAGCCTCTTCGAGTGAACCTGCTGCTGCAGCTCACCCTGGGCGAGCACACTGTCACCGCACTGGTTGAGGCGTTGCATCTGCCTCAGAGTACCGTCAGCCGTCATCTTGCCGTTCTGCGTCACGCACATCTGGTGACCTCCCGCCGGGACGGTCTGCATATGCACTACCGGTTGGCCGATGCCCACCTGGTGACGCTGCTGCAAGAGGCCTTCAGTCATGCACAGCATGCCCGGCTGGCATTGCCGGATCATCCGGTGGCCGAAGCCACCCCAGGGAGTGTGCATTGAACGCCCTGGCCACCTTCTCGGCCCTGCGCAATCCGCGCTTCGCTCGTCTCTACGCCGCGCAGACTGTCAGCCAGATCGGCGACGCCCTCACCTGGGTGGGACTGGCCCTTCTGGCTGCCCAACTGGCCGGTCCAGATCAGGCGCCTGTCATTCTCGCGCTCGCCCTGACGCTCCGGGTCACCGTGTTCGTCCTGCTCAGTCCCCTCGCCGGGGTTCTGGCCGACCGGGTGAACCGGCGTACCGTGCTGCTGACCTGCCACTTTGGGCGCCTGCTCGTCATGCTCGGCATGTTCTTTGTCACGCAGGTCTGGCAGATCTACGTGCTGATGGTCCTGCTCAACGCCTTTACCGCGTTCTTCACCCCCACCAACCAGGCCACCGTCCCCCTGGTCATGGGCCGGGAGGACAGCCGACCTGCGTTCGCGCTTTCCAGTGCAACCACCGAACTCCTGGCCATCGTGGGCCCAGGGCTGGCCGGCCTGCTCGCCGCGTGGCTGGGCACGCGCGCCCTCTTTCTGGTGGACGCGGCGAGCTTCCTGATCGCCGGGCTTCTGATCCTCACCCTGCCGGCGCTGCGGGCGAGCACGGAGCCGGTGGCGCGCAGCACCTTGACCGATGTCAAGGACGGCACCGCCCGGTTGTGGCGTGACCCCCCAGTCCGCTTTGCTCTCCTGATGGAACTGGTGGCGGCTGTTACAGGCGCACTGATTCTCACGGCGACGGTTTCCAGGGTGCAGGGAGACCTGAAGCTGGGCGAAGCGTCATATGGATGGGTGATGGCGGCCTTTGGACTGGGCGCGGCCCTGGCGTCCCTGGCTGTGGGGGCAGCTGGCCGGCGAATCCCTCTGACACGGTTCATCGCTCTGGGGGCACTCGTCACAAGTGTGGCGATTCTGCCTGGTGATCTGCTGCCTCTGGGAGGCCTGATGGGGTTCTGGCTCTTGGCCGGCATCGGCCAGAACTGGGTGAATCTGCCCACCGAGACCTTGCTGGCCGAACGCACGGATGAAGCTGCACAGGGCCGGGTGTACGGCGCCCACTTCGCCTGGAGCCATCTTTGGTGGGCATTCGCCTACCCTGTCGCTGGCCTGCTGGGCACACGCCTCCCCGATCAGGCGTTTCTGGTCGGGGGTGGCCTGGCCCTGGTGCTCCTGGCTGTGGTCTGGTGGACGCACCGGGGCCGCATGAACATCCCAAGCCGTGACCCGAACTCAGCCTCCACGCTTTGAAGTAAATGCAAGTGCCGGCCCTACGCCGGCACGCGAACGAAAGGAAAACAGCTATATGAATGAACGAGGAAGACCCAGACGCCCGCGGCGGGTCTGGTGGATGTATCTGGTGGGTTTGATGTGTTGGGTCATGCTGGTGCTGGCCTTCGCCCGGCTGATGACGCCGCCTTCGGTGGGTCAACTTGAGACGCCCCGTCCTGAGCGCGGACACATCACGAGCAGCGACGGGCGGCTCCTGGCCCACGACAGCGCGGCTGGCCAAGGCCGGGTGTACCCGCAGAAGAGTTCCGGCGCCGCGCTGGTGGGATTCATGGGGCGCACCGAAGGGCTTGAAGGCATTGAATACAGCCGTGAGACCCAGCTCAGTGCGGGAGAGCCGGTCACCCTGACCATCCAGAGCCTCGTTCAGGCGATCACCGAACGGGCGCTGGAAACCGCAGCGCGGGCCGTGGACGCCGATTTCGCCTCAAGTGTCGTGTTGGATGTGGCGACAGGTCGTGTTTTGGCTGCGGCCACCTACCCGTCCTATGACCCCAATGCCTGGCGAAGCGCTTCGCCCACCCAGTGGCGAAACCGCGCTTTCCTGGACGAATATGAGCCGGGCAGCGTCATGAAGCCGCTGATTGTCGCTGCGCTGCTCAATGAGGGGGCGACCACCCCTGAACGCGAGTACGAGACCCCCATGCGCCGCCGGGTAGGAAGCGCCACCATCGGGGATATCGTGCCTCACCCAGGCCGCCTGAACACCCAACAGATTCTGCGCTACTCCAGCAATGTGGGCATGACCCGGTTGGTAGAGGCGTTTCCGCCCTCGGAGATGCACGCCTACTTGCAGGCGTACGGTTTTGGCCGGGCCGCGCCTGTTGGCGTCTCGACAGGCCGCGGGCAAGTGAGACCGCCCGAACAGTGGGACGACGTGATTCGCGCCACCAATGCCTTTGGTCAGGGCATGACGGTAACCACCCTTCAATTGGCCGCCGCCTTCAACGTGCTGGCAAATGACGGCGTCTACGTGGCGCCCTCGCTGCTCGCCGGCACGCCAATCCGCCGGCGACCGGTACTTCGCCCGGAGATTGCGCGCACCACCCGCGCCATGCTGCACGCCGTGATTGACGACGGGATCTCGAAACAGGCCGGCATACCGGGCTACCACCTGAGTGGAAAGACCGGGACGGCGCAGGTGGCTGAAAATGGCCGCTACAGTGAGCGGATTTTTACGAGTACCTTCGCGGGCCTGGTGTTGACAGAGCCGCCGCGGTACACCGTGGCAGTCATGGTGCGGGGCGCCAAACGCAACTACCAGGGTTCGCAGCTGGCCGCTCCCATCTTCAGGGAGATTGCGGGGGGTTTGATTTCTAAGGATGGACTCATGCCTCAGCCGCCCCACCCGGCAGCGAGCACACCCCCCACAGGCAACTGCTCCGGACGTCGACCAACCTGTTGAGAGCAGTGGAGTTGCGTGAGGAGTACAGGATCTGAGGCCTGGAACTGCTCTGGGAAGTGCGACCAAAGGGAACAGCCCCGGCCACCTGAGCTGAAGGACCAAATCTGGACAAAACGGTGCAACTGGGTGGGGAATGAAGCCCCCAATCAGTGATCTTTGGGGCGAGGCAGTCAATCCCGACCGGCCACGACCTCATAGAACGGCTCATGTGTCACGCGCTCTGGAAAGCGCCGCAGCGTGTTGGCGAGGGTCAGTCCCTGTGAGCGGTGACAGCCCATCGCGCGCAATTTCTGGGTGATGAAGGCAGAAACGTCGTGGACGCGGTTCGGCTGGAGGTGCAGAGGGGACGGGTCATCCAGCCACTCGCGGTTCAGGGCGTAATACCAGAGTGTGGGCCGGGACTCTACCGGCAGTTCATCCCAAACGCTCTTGACCACTTGATGGGTGGCCACGTGATCTGGGTGGCCGTTGAGACCGTCTGGAGGAAAGGTCAAGATGATTTCTGGCCGGTGCCGGTTAAGAGCGTCCTGAATCACCTGTGTTACTTCGGCCCGATGTGCAGCCACGGCGCCGTCTGGGTAGTGGTGCTGTTCGTGCACACTGTCTGGGTGCGTCAACACACCCAAGACATCGAGACAGGCACGCAACTCCTCCTGTCTGAGCACGCTGAGGTCCGCTTTGGTGTCGCACAGCCCCAAAGTTTTGCCCGCCTCGCCTTGCGTGAGGGTTAAGACGCCGCAGGCATCACCCCGTGCCAGTAACGACAGGAGCGTGCCCCCAGAGCCAAAGGTCTCATCGTCTGGATGGGGCACAATCACGAGCAGCGTCAACCGGGCCATGCGGGCAGCATAGCGGGCGCGCTTTTTGACCTGTTCTTAACAGCGTCCCCTCTGAGGCCCTCGCCTGGCCTGGATTTGGAGTGCAGAGTCGATGTGACCGCAGTGGTGCTGGCAGCGAAGAACTGGCCCAATCAACCGTCCATGGTGCCGTCACGCCACTGACAATGAAATTCTGGCACCACCGGTTTTCCCACTCTTCTTCGCCATCATGTATCGTGAGATTGATGCCTGCTCGCCAGCATAGTGTCCTGCGGCTGAAACCGCGCTTAGGCGCTGGGACACTGGACCGCTCCCTCAGTCTGCTGGCGCTCGCCGCGTCTCTCATGGCCTGCACGTCACCGCAGACGAACAGTCAAGCTGAAAGAGCCCGCCTGGGGGCGGCAGGACCACCGGGGTGGACCGTGGAGCCAGATGGCCGCGCGACGCGTGCTCTGCCTGATGTCCGGGGCGCGGCGCAGTTGGTTGTGCCTCCACGCTGCCGCAAAGTCAGCTGCCCAGTGGTGATCGTCTCTCATGGCCGGGGCGGTCAAGCGCTGGACGGAATCACCCACCCTCCTTTCGACACGTTGGTCGACGCAATTGACGTGCAGGGGTATGTGCTTCTCCTCAGCAACGACGGCGGGAAAGAGACCTGGGGCAGCCCTGACGCGCTGGCGTACGTCGGCCGGGTCTACAGGGCGGCGCAGCCGCATTTCAAGGGCGACGGCCGGGTCTATAGCCTGGGCATTTCGATGGGCGGGTTACCGGCCACCCTGACGGCCTACCGGCAGACGCTGGGCGTCCGGGTTCGTGCCACAGCCATTGTGGCTGGCCGGGTCAACTTGCGTGACGCAGAACGCACGTCGGCGCGCCGCGCCGCCAGCATCCGCCGCGCCTTCGGTGGTGCCAGCCAGGTGGGGTATGATCCCGTCAACCAGTTCGCTTCATTTCGGGGGCGCCTCACACCTCTGCTGGCGGTCGTCAGCGCTCAGGATACGGCCGTGGCCAGTGCGGCCAATGGCATTCGTCTGGCGATTCTTGCACGTGCCGCCGGCGCCGATGTTCAAGTCCTGCAGGTGCAGGGACCTCACCTGTCACGCGGCTATATGAATGCGGACGTGGGCAGCAAGATCGCCCAATTCTTTAATACTCATCGTTGAGGCTCACCGCTTGTTTGAAGCCATCCGCTTCAAATGACGGTGCAGAGTGGATCATGCGGCGTCTGCGGTCGGACTGGCTGGTGACCGGTCGGACGAGGCTCAAGTTATTGCGGATACTGGTCACACAGCGAAGTGACACGGAGCCCGCTGTCACATTACCGCCTGCGCAGCGGGTGGTTTCGAGTCTGGGGTTCAGGTGTGATCATGCCCCCGAACTCTGGGGATGAACTTGCATGCTTACTGGTCACCGTCATTAGGCTCGCGCCCAGCCCCTGGCCTGAGCCATCTGCGTAACCCCAGATAGGTGGCCATGACCCACACCAGTGCAGTCAGCCCGGCGGCCAGCACGTCGGTGGGGTAGTGGACGCCCAACACGACCCTGGAAAGGGCCATCAAGCCGTAGTAGGCTGCGCCAAGCCATAAAGCAGACCAGCGCCACCGGGTACGCCACAACAGGAGCACGCATACAGCGGCGAGGGCCGCCGCCACGGTGCTGTGTCCACTGGGAAAGGAGGCGCCCGGCGCCGTCACCAGATGGGGCCACAACTCAGGTCTCGGCCGCTGGAAGATGCGCTTCATGATGGCCTGCGCGCCCTCAGCGCCCCCCACGGCCACCAGCGCGAAAAGCGCCTGTGGACGGCGGTTCATGAACCACAGGGCAAGGGGAGGCAGCACGGTGACCACGCAGGTCGCCAACGGCGTTCCCAGCTGATTCATCCAGATGCTGACCGACAGGAGGCCATCCCCCGCCTGTCGGTGCACCCAGGACATGGCGAAGAGGTCAACTGCGAAGTATTCCTTTTCGCCCACTTCGTTGGCGATGAGCATCAGCAAGAAGAGCGGGAGCAAGATGCCCAGCCCCAGTCGCAGCCCACCCGCCACTGCTGCGCGCTGCGTGCACTTGGTCAGAAGGCCTCTCACAGCAGTACGATCGCAAGAAGCGGTATAGACGCGGTATAGCGGCCAGCGGACGCCGGCATTCGGGAGCAGGTGGTGAATGACGCTCAGCGCCACGGTGGTCCCTGCCTGGGAATGACAGCTCAAGCCAGATGGGCCACTCCACCACAGTGGTGCCACACGTCGCGTGTGGTCCCTGCGTCACGATATGGAGGAGAATTCTGTCGAGGGCCCTCTACCGGCAGGAAGACAAAGACCGTCAACAGGTCCTCCTTGCCGTCTCTCAATGACCCACGCTTCCGGCATCTGGATAGAGCTTCACCCTTTGCCGCAGAGGGCATAGGCCCCGCCTACCTCTGCTTGACGCGGAGTTTTCGCAGTTCCAACCCAACTGGAATCAGACTCACGATGATTACCACCCCGATGACCAGCAGGATGCAACGGTCCAGGTGCGGGATGAGGCCGCCCAGCCAGTAGCCCAGCAGAGGCACACTGGTCGCCCAGAGCAGGCCACCCACCACGTTGTAGATCAAAAACTGTGAGTAGGGCATCTGTCCGACTCCAGCCAGTGTCGGTGCGACTGTCCTCACCACAGGCACGAAGCGGGCCAGAATCAGTGAGAGGCCGCCGTGGCGCTGAAAGAAGGCTTGGGTCCGCCCGACATATTCGGGCCGAAACAGTCGGTGGTCTGGACGGCTGAACACCGCAGGGCCGAAGCGGCGTCCGATGAAGTATCCCGTGCTGTCTCCGATGACCGCGCCAAGGGTGACCGCCAGCATCACGCCTGCCAGGTGCAGGCTGCCCTGCTGAGCAAGGATGCCCGCTGTGAGAAGTAGGCTGTCGCCAGGTAGGAAAAAGCCAATGAGAAGACCGCTTTCGGCAAAGACAATGGCAAAGAGACCGAGGTATGAAGCACTCAGCAAAAGTTGGGTCAGGTCAACCATGTCCTCACCATAGGAAGGAGAGGTAAAGGAGGCGTATACCAAGCACACGCTCCAGCCAGCCGGCCACAGGGATCAGTCTGACACCGTGACAGCCTTGACCACCTCTAGCGCGCGAATGTTCGGTGAGCCCCGCCGGCTGACTTGCCGTGCTGGCTGCTCCCGCTGAGAGTGCAGGATGAGGGGCAGGACATCACTAGGGAAAACGCAGGCGCACCTCGAAGGCCCCGTCCTCCCATTGGGGAAGAAGCTCCGCCCTCCAGCGTCGGGCGAGGGCTGCCACCAGGGGCAAGCCCAACCCACTTCCAGCCGTCCCCTGAGTGCCCGCGCCGCGCTCAAAAGGCTCCAGCAGCCGGGGCCAGTGCGTCTGATCTGGGCCAGGCCCACCGCTGCGGACAGCGACCTCGCCGGCGCTGACCCGCACGAGGACGTCTCCTGTCCCGTACTTGAGGGCATTTTCAAGCAGGTTGACGAGGGCGCGGTTCACGCCGTCCGGTTCAGCCTGTACCCAACTCTCGGTGAGATCAAGTTGTACGCGTTGGCCTGCTCGGTGCGCCACCTCGTCAAGCGTCTCGACCACCGCGGCGGCGCTGCTGGCCAGTTCCACCGGCTGAAGCTGCAGTGGGGCGTCAGTCCGGGCCAAAGCGAGCAGGCTTTCCGAGAGAATGACCAGGGCGTCCACCCGCCCCTGCATTGCGCTGAGTGCCCGGTGATAGTCCGCTGCGTCCCGGGGACGTTCCAACGTGAGGTCAAGACGACCCTTGAGGACCGTCAAGGGAGTGCGTAACTCATGCGCCGCGATGCGCGCGAAACCTTTTTCCCGCTCAATGGTTCCTTCAAGCTGGTCGAGCATGTCATTGACGGTGGTGGTCAGCCGCGCCATTTCGTCATGCCCAGAAGCAGCTGGAACCCGTTCCTGATAGGTGCCGCGCCGGGCAATCCCCTCTGCCGTGCGGGCCACGGCGTCCACTGGCCGCAACGCCCGGTCGGCTAGGACATAACCGGCGCCGCAGGCCACCACCACCATCAGGACGCTGCCAGCGCTGAGGATGCGGCCCAGCGTTTCGAGCAGCTCCACCAACGTGTCACTCGGGCGAGACACCCTCAGATAGAGCCCGCCGTCCAGCGGGAGGGTCAGCACACGGTGCTCGCTGGTGGACATGAACCCCGGGTGTAGGGCAAGAGCCTGGTCATGCTCTTCCTGTCCGGCACGGGCCAGCAGCTTTCCTGCCGCAGACAGCAGTTCAATAGACAGGTCACCGGTTGGCGTCAGCTCCGCAGAGAATGTCCACTGGCCGTTTCGGTTCTCGATGCTGCCCTGTGCCACACTGGCCGTTTCACGCAGGGTGACGTCCAGCGAGCTGGTTAAACTGCTGCGGGCCAGGACATACACAAGGGCGGCGCCCAGCAGGGTGGTCACGGCGAAGACCACGGCGTAGCCCAGCGTCAGTTTGACCCGCAGACTCCAGTCCCGCCAGTTCCAGTTCACCCGGCGCCCGCCTGTGGTCACATTGGCTCTCCCCGCCCGAGCCGGTAGCCGGTGCCCCGGACCGTTTCAATCAGACCGTCGGCGGTCTTGCGGCGGATGGTGCTGACATACACATCAATGACTTTGGGTTCCACCGCGCCGCCTTCGCCGCCCCACAGGCGCTCAATGATGTCGTCCCTTGAGAAGGCCCGGCCTGGGTTCAGGACCAGGAGCTCAAGCAGGGCAAATTCGCGGCGGGTCAACTCCGCGCGCACCCCCGTGGTGTACAGTTCTCGGCCGCCGAGATCCATGATCCAGCCGCCCGGGAGGGGCACAGTGTTCTGTGCGTTGCCGCTTGCGCGCCGCAGGAGCGCCCGGACGCGCGCCCGCAACTCCTTGAACGCAAAGGGTTTCACCAGATAATCGTCTCCACCGGCCTCCAATCCTTCGACCCGGTCCTCCACGGTCCCGCGGGCGGTGAGATACAGAATCGGTGTGTTCAACCCATGTTCCCTGAGTTGCCGTCCAAGTTTGTAGCCTGCGTCAATGCCCTCGGGGAGCATCACGTCCAGCAGCAGCAACCCATACGGAAACAGCCGGGCCAGTTCAAGGCCCTCGGCAGCGCCACCCGCCCGGTCGCACTCGTAGCCCTCCTCAGTCAGGCCCTCACTCAGCAGTTCGGCGATGTGTGGGTCATCCTCGACGATTAACAGTCTCATCCGGCCGCCTCCTTCTGATGCCCAGGTGCAAATGGCCGCAATACACCGTACACGCCCAGCACCCACGCGGCTCCAGTCAACCAGCCTCCCACGACGTCCGTGGGATAATGAACCCCCAGGTAAAGCCGTGAAACGCCCACCAGACCGCTGAATGCACTACCGAGGATCAGCGCGGGCCACCGGTATGGGGTCCGCCAGGCAAGCAGGATCAGTGCCGTGACGAACGCCGCACTGTACATGCTGTGCCCGCTTGGAAAGCTGGCGTCATGCTCCTGCACCAAACGGGGCCAGAGGTCCGGACGCGAGCGGTGCATCAGCACTTTCATGACGAGATTCAATCCGGCGGCACCCGCGACACTCAGCCCCCAGAAGGTGGCCAACCGGTGTCGAGTGCGCCAGAGTACAGCCAGAATCAGTGCACTGAGGGGAGCGATGACGGCCGCGCCGCCGGCGGCCGTGAAGAGAAGGGCCAACTGGTCCAGAATTGGGGTCGCTTGGCTGTGGAGCGCGAGAAGGAAAGGTGTTTCGAAAGCGAAACTCTGTCCTTCCAACAGATCCTCAGCGATCAGGCCAACCACGATCAAGGGCAGCAGGATCCCGAGGAAGAGTCGGAGCAGAGTCACTGTCCGAATCCGGTGACGTTGGGACAGCGGGGTGTGCATGCGGGCCAGCCTGACTGAGGAAGGTAAAGTTGCGGTATACCGTCACAGCAAGAGAAGCCGGGCACCCTGGAGAGGTGCCCGCGCGTCAAGCGGTGTCGAAGTCAGTGTTTCTTGTCAGCGTGAGGGAATTAGCGGTTGGTTTCGGCCTGCTCACTGCCTTCCTGCTCGTCAGCTCCGGTTTCAGCCTCCCCGTCCTCCGCCTCCTGGTGCAGCACCTGACCGTTCCCGGCGTCCACCATCACCTCGGTCTGTCCAATCACCACGGCGTACACCAGGCTTCCGTCCTCGTCTTCCAGTTTCACGCTGCTCGCGGCGCCGGGGACAGCAGCCTGGGCGGCCTGAGTGGCCTGTTGCGGGGTGATCTTGGCGAGGGCACGCACCTGCGCGTCTTCCTGAGCGTCCGGAATTTCTGTGCCCGGCTGCTCAGCGGGAAGTTGAATGCTACTTTTGACGCTCGTCTCGGCTGCTTCGGTTTCTTCCGTCCCACGCTTCTCCCCGGACTGGGTGGCCGTGACCGGGGCCACTGGGGCATTCTGCGCGAAGGCGTAGCCGACCAGGGGAACGGCGACGGCGGCGGTGGTGGCGAGGGCAAGCAGGACGGTACGGGTGTTCTTGTTCATCAGCAGAGGTCTCCTTGGTGTGGGGTCAGGCACCTTGCCTTGACCTGAGCAGAGTGTGCTCGAGGTCGGTAAAATCCCCGTATAGCGGATTGATTCCAGCTCACGTGATCAGAGTGGTACAGAGTGGGAGAGCAGGCTTCTGATTCATTGAACCGCAGGCAAGACGCCAGCGGGAAAACGGCAGACTCATGCTCAGCAGCGTTGTCAGTGTTCTCCAATGGCCCAGCGCCACCTTGAAATGGACGCCTCCAGGAGAATGTGGGTCCAAAGTGCGGCCTAATCTCGTGCTGGCGCGTTCGTTGCCAGGGAAGGAAGAGCGGCTGATCCGTCGGAGGTGGTCCAACGATGATTCTGTACCGCATCCGAACCACCTGACTGATGCCGAGTGAAATAGCCTCTACGGCCTGTTTAGGTTCCCGTGGGGATGACGAAAACGGCAGGTCCTCGTCAGAGCGATCAAAGGGCGTGAGGCCGGCATTCGGCATCGCGCAGGCGCGGCGCTTCTGTGGGGTATTTGCCGAACGTCTTTCCACGAATGAAGTGTGTGGAATGCGCCAGGATGTCCTCTGTAGAAAGCGGCCCGGGACAACCGGCAGGGCACCCAGAGGCATGGACTAATGGTGCTGATGCACCGTGGGATGGAGCTGACCTTCGCTTGGTCCTGGGCATTCTGGCGGGTGGCCAGTGATGATGGACCTCAGGCACAGTCAGAGCAAACCTTGCCTACAAGATCATGATTGGCCTGCTGTTACGCGGTTTTGCGAAATACCCCCGGCGATGTTTCTCAGATGCGGTTCAATCAAGACAAAAGTCATGCCTGAGGATGCTCAGGATTCCGCCTGACGGTTCTGCGGCGATGATAACGGCGGACCTGTCAGATTGACGCAGCAGAGGCTTGCCGCCGGCACGCGGCCTGCTTGAAATGTGACTCGGTGCCATTCGCGCGTGCCTGACCGTGCCCTGTCCAGAGCACTGACCTTGGACCAAAGAATTCCACTGGGGTCTACCATATGGTTATGCAGGCCAAGCGCATCCTGATCATCGAGGACAACGCTGACATCGCCGCCTTATTGACCTATGACCTTCAGGATGAGGGGTACGCCGTGTCCCACGCGTCTACTGCCATGACAGGGCTCATTCAGGCGCGGACACAGTGTCCCGACCTGATTCTCCTGGACCTGGGGCTCCCCGATGCAGATGGGCGGTTGGTGGTGTCCCGATTGAGGAAGGTTTCAGATGTACCGATTCTAGTCCTGAGCGCGCGGAGCGCAGTGGATGAGAAGGTCGAGCTCCTCCGCATGGGCGCGGATGATTACCTGGTCAAACCGTACCACCTGACGGAACTTGTGGCCCGCCTCGAAACCCAGTTGCGCCGCCGTCTGCCCCCGGTGCTGCTGTGCGGCGAGCTGACACTGGTGCTGGACACCGGCCTCGCGTCATACGGGGGCGCCCAGTTGCGCCTGACCCCCACAGAATTTGAGATGCTGCGCCTGCTGACCCAAGCGGCGGGTCACGCCGTCTCCCGGGCGAACCTGATGGCGAGACTGTGGCAGGGGCAGCGTCCAGCATCCAGTACGGCCCTTGATGTTCACCTCACCAACGTCCGCAGGAAGTTGCGTGCCGCAGGAGGTGGCGACATGGTGCGCACGGTGCGGGGACACGGCTATGTGATGGTGAGTTCGCCGCCTGGCCAGGAAGGCAGCAGTTCTGAGTCCAGTGATCACATCACACGCGGGAGGCGTCTCCTGACTCCCGCCTGAGCGAGTTCCGTTCAGGGCCATGACGTCCAGACGGGCTACTGCCAACATCACCGTGCTGAGCGGAGGCACCGTGTTGACCAGAGAGGGCGTCAGCGTCCCTCTCTGAGTGGGAGAGCTTTACAAGATTGGCAGTGAGGGGCCCAGTGGTTCAGCCGTTCAAGCCGAGCACTGGGCGGCTGAACTGTCGGGCCTGTCATGAAGATCGGTCTGGTGGATGTCACGACCCCATCAGCTTGAAGATGACCGCTGCCAATCCGGCAGATGTCGTCGGGGCCCGGTCCGGTGCGTTGGGCCCAGCCACGGACACGACGACTCAAGGTAAGGTGCCGGGGTGAGCGTCGAGACCGCCCTGCAAGAGTTCATAGGTGCCCTGGGGTGGTTGGGGCGCAGACTGCCGCTGGCCGCGTTGTCGGTCGTGATTCTCGTGATCACGTACCTGTTGTCGCGCTGGACCTTCCAGGGCATGCGCTGGGTCCTGCGCCGGGTGGTCCGGGACCGGCTGCTGGCCTCCTTCGTCGCGCGGCTGCTCTCGTACACCGTGTTTGTGGCTGGAGTCGCCGTCATCATTCGCCTGCTGGGGTGGCAGGACGAAGTGGCGACGGTTGTGGCGGGTGCGGGACTGACCGTCGCGGTGCTGGGCTTCGCCTTCCGGGATATCGGCGAGAACCTGCTCGCGGGCCTGTTCCTGGCTGCCTCCCGGCCGTTCACGGTTGGAGACATTGTGCAGGTGGGCGGCGTGGAAGGGACGGTGCTGCGGATCGACCTGCGGTACACCCAGTTGCGGACCTTCGATGGTCGGGACGCCTTTGTGCCCAATGCGCAGGTGTTCAAGGAGCCGGTGTTCAATGCCACGCGCAACCGCATGTTGCGCGGCGATTTTGAGTTCGAGATAGGAGATGGAGATGATCTGCTTCAGGTGCAGCGTCTGGGGATCGAAGCACTGACGCAGTTAGCTGAAGTGGTCGATGAGCCTGCGCCATACGCGGCCATCGTCGAGCCGCTGGTGGGGAAGTTCCGGGTGCGCTTTTACTTCTGGACGCGCCTGGCGGCCAAGCGTCAGGCCTTTGTGCAGCTCAAGGGCGAAGCGATCCTGGCAGTGTGGACCGCGCTCAGTCAATCAGGCATCCGGGCGCCGGTCGACACGCTTGCCCTGGTCACGACCCGAAGTGAGGACACTTTCCTGCCTGCACGTCAGCCAGGCGGGCGCCAAGCAGGTGACTCGTCAGACATTTGACCCGGGATGGGGTGGCCTTGAGATGGCTTGGACGCGCTGGGCAGCGGTGAGGCAAGCACCCTGGCGGTCATGGGCGGAACAATCAATCTGAGGGCGGAAGTGTGGCGAATCACGGTGGAGTGGCGATCAGTCCCGGCGGGGTGCTGCGAGCTGGGCCGCAAGAAGGTTTTGGGAAGGCCACATCCACATCCGGACGCCCGCTCTACAGCACGAGGCGCGCAACTCCCGCGCAAATCGGGCCACTTGCAACCCGACGCGTCTGAGGACTGGCTTATCCTTCAAACTGGTGAGCGCGAGTCCGGCCCTACAGCAGCTCATGGTGTCTGCTCCAGTCATGGCCGGGCAGCCGTCAACCATCAGCAGTTTGGAATGCAGATCAAGGTCCTACGGACCTGATGCCTGGCGGAGGTGACAGGTGGAGACGTTCTGGAGTGCAAGGGTACGGAGGTCCGCTCACGGTCTGGGTGCCCTGCTTCCCTGAGAGACCCGGTACAGTTCGTTGTATGCGGTTTCCTACCGACCCCTCCCGTCTCTCTTATCTGGTGCCCCTTGACGGGCGGATCGGCCCATCATGGGTGGTTGACCAGGCCATCGAACTGGCCCAGCTCTCCGGGGGACAGCTGTTGGGCGTGAGTACCCTCTCGCCTGAAGCCGCGCCACCTGTTCTGGACAGCTTTGCACAGCGCTCTCAGCAAGCGCGGGTTCCTTACGAATCGTTCCGCGCCTCCGGCTCCCGGTCCCAGGCACTGGGCCACCTGATGCCACGCGTGGATATGGTGATGGTCGCCTGGTTCCCAAGGGCCCTCCGGACGTTTGGCTTCTCCACTCTGGACCGGGTGATCCGGCATGCCACGCGGCCGATCTGGCTCGCTCAGGAAACAGATCAGGTCCCGACCGGCCTGACCGTGGCGTTCCATGGCCAGCGCAAAGCGTTTCACGCGGTCAGGCATGCGGCGCGGTTGGCCCAGGCCTGGCAGCGCCCGGTCGATCTTCTGGTTGTGGCAGAGGGGCGCGACATCGATGACCATGACGTGCTGATTGCCCGCCAGGAGTTACTGGCGCAGGGCATTGCCGAGCGGGAGAGCCGCTACGAACAGGGCGACACGGGTCAGGTGCTGGCGGGTGTCACTGCCGCGGATCAGCTGTTGGTGATGGGAGGTGCGGGCGGCGGCCATCTGTTCGGGTTGACGGTGAGCCGGGTCGTGCAGCAGGTGCTCAAGTCGCCACGAGGCCCAGTCCTGATCTGCCCATAAGTTTGGTGGTGTGGGCCTTTCCCAACATGTGCACGGGCAAGCGGAATTCAAGCGGATGCAGGACAAGAGCGGAATCGTTTGATCAGCAGATTCTGTGCCGCGCACAAGAGTTGGGGCAGGCCTGCGCCAGTCGACAGCAGAGACGAGGCGTCAGCCGAGCAGCTGTGAGCTGTTGAATGTCCAGTCCCATGACGTGGGTCTGGAAAGTCATCTTTTCATCCCCCTCTGCTGCTCATGGGAAGACCTCTGAACAACACAGGGTCCCAGACAGTTTCGCCCGGGACCCTGACAACAACTGTTTCTACAGGCCGCGCTTCTTGAGCCAGGTGCGGTAGTCGAGCATTTCCTTCGCCTGCGCCGTGATGATGGCTCTGGACAGGCTTAGCACGCGGGCGTCCTGACCCTGCTGCAAGGCGAGATTGGCCATCTCGATTGCGGACGCGTGGTGGGGTAGCATGCCCTGCACGAAGGCGACGTCCGGGTTCTTGGCCTTCTTCACCATGTCGCCCATGCCTTTCATGCTGTTTTTCATCTCGCCCGCCATAGCCGTGTTCACGCCTCCCATGCCTTTGAGCATGGTGTTCATCTGCGTGATCTCACGGTTCTGGTCCTTGATCACGGCGTTGGCCCAGGTCTTGACCGTGGCGTCCTTGCTGAGGGGCAGCACGGCGCGCGCCATGTCCACCGCCATCTGGTGGTGCGGCACCATCATGCTGAGGAACGCGCGGTCAAACGCCTTGCCCTGAAGTTTGGCCAGGCCACTCAGATCCGTCTTGGCCATCGGCATGCTGGCGGAGGAACCTGACATACCGGGCATGCTGCTGTGGTCCATACCCGGCATGGACTGGGCGAAAGCGAGGCCTGTCACGACCAGGGCAGTCACGCTGAGGGGCACCAGGACAGTCTTAAGACGTGGTCTCATACCCTGTACCCTAGAGCGCCCGTGTAAAGCTCGTGTAAAGCTCTCTCGCCTGAGTGATCGACAGCGGTGAAGGCGTGGAGTAGCGTGGCGGCCATGCGCCTGTTTCCCCGTCTGCTGCTCAATCACCTCGCCGTGATGACGCTGATGGCCGTGGTTCTGATCGTGGCGGCGGAACTGGCCGCGCACCCCTTCATTCAGCACCACGTGGAGGAAATGGTCCGGCAGATGGGGGCCAGCGGCGCGGGGATGCGCGCCGACCTCAGCAGCGGCATGCGCGCCACCCTCACGCGCGCGCTGCTCACGGCCTTGCCACTGGCCCTTCTGGTGGCCACCGGGACCGCCTGGGTCGCCGCGCGGCGCGTCACGGCGTCCGTGCGGACCCTCCAGGCGGGCAGCGCCGCCATTGCCAGTGGGGAGTACGCCCGGCGCCTCCCGGAATCCGGTCAGGATGAGCTCGCGGATCTTGCGCACAGCTTCAATGTCATGGCCGGCACCCTGGCGCAGGTGGAGCAGACCCGTGTGGACCTGATTGGCAACGTGGCACACGAGTTGCGTGCGCCAGTGGCAGCGGTACGCGGGTACGTGGAGGCGGCGCAGGACGGCGTGATGAGCCACGGCAGTGCCATGACCGCCATCCACCGGGAGCTGGCCAGCATGGAGCGGTTGGTGAGTGACCTGAGCCTCGTCAGCCGGGTTGAAGCGGGTCAGGTGGAGGTGCACCCGCAGCGCACCTCTGTCGCCGAGTTGCTGGCACACGCCCAGCAACGGTTTGCGCCCCCTTTCGAGGACAAGGGTGTAGACCTGGTGGTGCCGCCGTTGCCCACCACACTGGAGGCCTGGACCGATCCGGAGCGCGCCGGTCAAATTCTGGCAAACGTGCTGAGCAACGCGCTGCGACACACGGCTCCCGGAGGACAGGTGCGCGTCACGAGCAAGACAGAGGGAGAGGTTATCTACGTCACCGTGCAGGACACCGGCACAGGCATTTCGCCGGAACATCTCGACCGGGTGTTCGAGCGCTTCTTCCGGGCGAATACAGCCCGGACGCGCGGGGAAGGCAGTGGAGTTGGGCTCACGGTGGCCCGCGGCTTGGCGCGCGCACTGGGCGGTGATCTGACGGTCCGGTCCAGCCTAGGACAGGGGGCGACTTTCACCTTGTCCCTGCCTCTGAAGTGATTGAAATCCAGCCCTTACAGACATTCAGGCAGCACCTCACCGAAGGACCGACACCGAGGGATACGTGAGCACAGACTTCTCTCCGGTCCCCGGACTGAAGTGCACGTTGGCCTGGTGCTACATTCACCACTTAGTGGGCTTGCCTGTCCCTGCAGTCTCCGACCTGTCACCATCTGTTTACGTTCAGCCTCCGCACTGACGCTCAAGCACAGCCGCCAAGTGGCAGAGGTCAACCTCCCCAGTGCCAGTACACTGGTGAGGCCTGACACCGGGTCAGGTTTTCATGCGGCGGCACCCTTTTGGGTGCCGTTTTCACGTCTCAGGAACGGCAGGTGCACCACTCAAAGCCGATGACGGACTTCTCACGCCGGTTTGGGCGCGTGCTGAGAGAGGCAACTTTTCAGTGGAGCGCCCTTCAACTTCCGGTATGCACAGTTGAGAACACAGCGAGTGCCGTCTCCGACCAATTCCAAGAAATTCGCTGCATTCGGCAGGGCTTCGGAGGACTTCCAGAGCTGTGAAAGAAGAGATCAATGGTTAAGAAGCGAAAGAACATCCGGCGCTGTCCTGCCGGATAACGAACCGCAGAAGCTTCCATCGCAGAGGATTTCTGAGACAGCCACCCCTGCACATTCCGTGGTCATACTCCGAGATCCGGAAGCCCGGTATGCGACCATTTGAATACTCAACTTGATGACCAGGCCATCCGGTAAAGGATGCCGAGAGGGCCGCCACTTGCCTGGTAAGCCTCCCCCTTTTACAGCCGCAGTCGCGCGGCTCTGCGGCAATTACCTGGGTTCATTCACAATCACGATGCGGCCTTCTGGCTCCGCGTCCACTGCGGGCCGCCCCTGCAGGTAGCGCACCAGAATGTCTACGTCCAGCGTGCCGGTATCCAGGCGAGGCGCACCCTTAAACATCGTGAAGCCGTCGCCGCCGCCCGCCGTGAAGTTGTTCATCGCCACCTTGTACGTCTGGGTGTCCACAACCAGTTGGCCGTTCAGGGTCACGGCCGTCACGCGGCTGCCGGCTGGGCGCCCCAGGTCAAAGGTGTAGCTCACGCCGCGGCTGACGTGTAGAAACTGGCCCTTGTTCTCACTCCAGGTGGCCACGCCGTGCTCCAGCGCCGCTCTGATCTGGGCTCCATTCAGGGTCAGGACCGTCAGGGTGTTGCCGAACGGCTGCACGGTGATGGCCTCGTCAAACGTGATGGGACCGGCGTTGATGCTGGCCCGGACGCCACCGCCGTTCACAAAGGCGAGCTGCGCGCCGGCATTCTGGGCCGCAGCCAGCGCGGCGTCGGCCAGGACGTTGGCCATGGTGCTCTCGCGCCGGCGCACGACCTCGCGGTTGCCGTTCAGGCCACGTGCGGTTTGCCCGACCACCCGCTGGCGCAGGTTGGCAATCGGCACGGTCAGCGTCTCTACCATGCGCTTGGCGGTGGGGTCTTCGGCAATATCAGCCGTCACGGGTACGGGGTTGCCTTCCCAACTCTCGACCGCGCCGCTGTCACTGAACGTCACTTTCAGGCGGCCCAGCACCTTGCCCCACTCCCACGCCGCCACCAGCAGGGTGCGGTTGCCGTCCGGGTTGGGCACGATTGTCGGATAGGGCCCTTCGCTGGCGGGGAAGTCTTTATTAGTGAAAGTGCCCAGCAGGGTATGCGAGTGCCCACCAACGATCACGTCGATGCCGGAGACGGTGCGCGCCACCTCCTGTTCCAGGGTATACCCCAGGTGGGAGACCAGGAAGATCTTGTTGACGCCCTGGCCTTGCAGCGCCGTGACGCTGCTGCGCAGGCTCTGCATCAGTTCGAGCATCTTCACGTTGGCCCCGGGTGAGCTGATCTGCGGCAGGTCGGGGGTCACGGCGCCAATGACCCCCACCTTCTCCCCGCCCACGCTCATGACGGCGTAGGGCTTGATCAGGTCTTTCAGGAGAGGTTCAGCGCTGACATCGACGTTGGCGGCCAACAGTGGAAACTGCGCCCGTTGGGCGAACTTGGCCAGCGCTTCCGGGCCGTCGTCGAACTCGTGGTTGCCCACCGCCATGGCGTCGTAGCCCATCAGGTTCATGAACAGCACGTCTGCCAGGCCTTTGTAGACGTTGTAGAACAGGGTGCCCTGGAAGGTGTCGCCCCCAGAGAGGACCAGCGGGTTGGGATCCTGCGCGCTGAACTGTTTCACCAGCGTGGTCTGCCGGGCGTAGCCGCCATACAGGTTGTCGCCGATCTTGGTGGGCTCCAGGCGCCCGTGCAGGTCGTCGGTGTGCAGCACGGTCACCGTCAGCGGCGCGGCGTGGGCGCTGCTCAGGAGGGCTGTGGTCAACAGGGCCAGTGAGAAGCGGGTCATGGGCCACCAGTATAAGGATCTGGCGTCAGGCGCTGCGCACCGCGACATGCTCGGCGGCCCACATGCCAATTCAAAGGGCGAACAACGTATTGGGAGTGGCCCAATCCAGCACTCCTGGTGGCCCTCCCGGGGTGGCTGGTCATGACCCAGAGCGCAGGCGGAGGGCCAGTTGATGCACATGTCGTCCGTCCAGAGACGTGGGATGGAAAAGGCACATCGCGCCTTGTCGCTTGGCGCAATGGCCTGGCCCTCTGACGTAAACCGTCGCTTCTCGCGCGCAAGCCACGTCCACTGCGTCGCGCTCAGTCCTATGCTGACGCTGTGTCCCGTTTCAACCATGTCCCGCAAGTGGAGAGGTACGCGGTCTCTGCCGGGCTGCACACCAAAACATTGACGTTTATCAGACCACAGCGAGCGTGTCTCTCCATCCTCAATGAGCGGCCCCTGGACGATTTTCGTCCACTGTCGGTCAGCCTGGGTAAAAGCACAGCTGACGTGCTGATCTGGTCGGACTGGGACATCATCTTTGCCTACACCACCTACTTCACGGGTGCCATTCAACATGACCATTTCATGCAACTGGCGGCTGATGTCGTTCAGTCAGGTCTGGCCGTCGTCTCGCATTACTCCGAAGGATTTCTCATCTGGAAATCTCAGTCTATTCACGCTGAGCCCTTTGACATTCATCGGGAACCATTCGTCAGGCCACGCACGGTAGAGTTCACGTTTCCCGACGGACTCGGGCCCTATCAAATGCAGTGTGCCCTCCACGCCGCACAGATGAGGTTTTTCGAGCACCATTACGTGAGTCCAATGGTGGCGAAGGAGCTGCTCTATTTCAAAGCGTTCTTGGAGCCTTGTGAGCTCAAGACGGAGGGCAAGCACATCAGGCTTTACCCGTCCCTGACCGTTCACCAGAACGGGGTCTTCCAGATGCATTTCCGCCTGATGTCAAATGGAAATCTGATCTCGACTCGGGAATTGATCGACGACTTCCTGAATTCGTCCATGGCAGTGGCCACGGATATCCTCGTGCCTCCAGCCCTCATGAAGTTAGATGGGCGGAAGCTGATCTTCGAAGATGATTATTACGAGAGCAGGCGCTCAGCGCTGCGCCAGTGGCGAAGGCTTGAAAACCTGATTGCCCGCTCGGTCAACCGAGTTGAGGGTGGCCCCGATTCATTCGACCACGATTTGATTTCGCTTGATCCAGAAGGCAAGGGGGAGGGGGCGCCAATGTCATTGACGACCGTCACCACCATGCTCAGCAATGCGCTGACGACCCTCCTCAATCAGCCCAGGATGGGGTGGCGCTATCGGCTTCTTGGGCCAAAAAAAGCGCGCTACGAACAGGGTGAATTTTGGCGCGGCACCCCGAACGTGTACCTGCTCTCCGTGCGCAATCATCCGCTGACCGCCTCGGACATTCACAGCAGATACGCCGCAGAACTGGGGCACATCATGAGCCGCTCCAAGGACATTCCTGGCCCTCACGCTCAAAAACATCTGGGTGAATCCTTGCGATCAGCCGAGGACTACCTGAGCTACACCGGTCCGGCCCTCAACCTGTTCGTGTATTCCCGCTCAGGGATAGAGGAGTATGAAGGAGATGACCCGAACGCCAACGAACTGATTTATGCGCTTCAATCGCATGTCGATCTGGTGGATTTCATCAATGGCAGTTTGTGGCAATGCGAGGAGCGGGCTCTCCTTCACGCCCGAACCGTCGAGGAGCTGATCACCAACCGGAAGCGGCAGACGTTCTACGACTATGCCAGCCGCCATCCTTTTCACTTCGGTGAGCTCAATGACTGGTTCACGGCCGTACAGAAGGCCCACAACATTGAAGGGACGCGAGCGGCGATTGCATTCAACACGACCTTGAATCTGGAGAAGTTTAAGGAGCGCCGGAACTTCAAACGTCAGCAGTTTCAGTGGCTGATGGCTGCGCTGCTCGGCGTCATTGCGGCGGGAACCTCCGGCGGTAAGCTGGTGGGCCTGTTCTGGGAAGGCGCAGGTGGCCTCCCTCAATCGGAACTCCGGTACGCCCTCATGGCCATGACGGTTGTTGCCATGGTGTTCCTTGCTGCCTACAAGGGATTTGTGGAACCAATTGGTGTAGAGACCTGATTGAGGAAGAACTGGCTGATCAGGATGGAACCCCTGGCGTTGCAGCCTGGTGAAGTGCGTCGCGCCGCTCGGTTGATCTCAAGATCAACAGCGAGCTACTGAGCCAGCCGCCTGTCCGGTCATCCCGGTATCCCGTTGAGCAAGGCGGCTTACTCGTGGGGAGGCGGCTGATCCGGATCGCAGTAGTCAATGGCGGCGTTCTGGAACGTGCCGGTCACAATCTCCCGTTTGAAGGGGTAGCCAACTCGGACGCCCTCCGCTGCACACTCGAGGGTGAAGCGCTCCCCCGGCGCCACCGCCGTGTCCCCCAGCCGCAGGGGCCGCTTGGCCTCGTAGATGGCACAGTAGGGCGTGCAAAAATAGAACCCGATGGGCTTGCCACTGCTGCTGCGGGCGATGGCCGCGCCGCCCGTCTCCACGGCGCGCCGGATTTCATCCCACAGGGCCACACTGGCCGCCGGATCAGGATCAAGGGCCCACATCTCGCCGATCACGCGCGCCGCGTTCTGGTTCCGCTTCAGGGAGGCGACTGAATCCGGATCGGTCATGGCCCAGGGATCAAAGCCCTTCTCGCCGGGCAGTGGTGTGCGCAGAAAAGGGCCGCCGCCCCGGGGCCGTTTGGGGGTCCCTGTCCCGGGCGGGCGCTCATTCATCAGGGCCGGGTAACTGATGAGTTGGCCGACCCGGTACAGGGCCTCGATGGCGCCCTTCGCCTGGGTTTCGATCTGTTCATGCAGCTCGGCCGACGCGCCTGGGCGGTACATCCCCGCCGCATACTGCGCTTTGGACATGGCTTCGGCAAACTGGCCCCTGAGTTTGGCCAGTCTGGCGTGATCGCTGGTCGGCGTGGCCTGCTCCAGACCGTGCATGGCGGCCTCGGCATGCAGGCGCATGGCGTCCAGCGCCGCCATCATGGCCTCCAGATGCGGCCGGGGACAGGGCTCCACCGGTGACCAGGCCGGGAGGGCGGCTGGCAGGGTGCCGCGGGGCAGGTCAAAGTCTGGGTCGTGGGCCGCCTGGCTGGCGTGGCCCAGCCAGCGCTGCACCTGCTGGTAGTAACCCTCCACCTGATCGAAGGTCACGGGCGGCACGAACCCCACGGTGCCCGGATCGGCCGTTTCATCGGCTGCCAGCATCTTGTCGCCCAGGGTTTGCAGGGCGAACGCATTCCAGGCGCAGGCCAGTTCCAGTCCCACGTGGCGCTTGAGGGCAAATGGACTGACGCCCCCCACCAGCAGGTCGAAGCGGCGGCGTTCGGCCGCGTCGAGCAGCGGATGAACGGCCGCACCCGCCTGCCGGTAGCCGTAGAGGGTCTGCGCGTCGCGCTCGCCGCGGGTCAAGGCGCGCATCCGCGCCCAGATGCCTGGAGTTTCCATGCCGCCCACTGTACGGGGGGCCGGGCCGGCATGTGGCGGAATGTGGGGGACTGGGGTCCCCTGGGGCGAGGCACCACAGTCAGGCAACGGGCAAATCTCCGGGGCAGCCCACTTCCTCTTGCGCCCGGCGCACCAGACGTGGAGTTGACACCCGCCCCCTAGCGTGCGCGCATGACTGTGATGAAAACCACGCTGCTCACCGGCGGTCTGTTGACCTTTCTTGCCGGCTGCGGTCTGACCGGACGTGAGACCGAGACCGTCCCCAACCGGCAGTGGCTGGCCGGCGACTCGCACATTCACAGCTACTTCAGCCCCGGCTACGACACCAGCACGACGCCTCCAACGCCCATTGTGGGTGGCCCCAACGGCGACGCGGACTACAACATCGTGAAGAACGCCGAGATGGCCGTGAAGTACGGCCTGAACTGGATGGTCATCACCGATCACGGCGGCCCCAACCACTCGAAGCTGAACCTGGAGCGCGCCTACCCGGAACTCCAGCAGGCCCGCACCCAGTTTCCAGGGCTGATGAGCTTCGTCGGCATGGAACTGAACATGCCCGCGATGGACCACCACACCCTGATGATTCCCCGCAGTGACAAGGAATCCCAGACGCTCTTTGACATCGAGAGCCGCTGGGACGCCCGCGAAGCCTTTCCGGCGGACGCCTCGCGCAACACCGAGGAAAAAGCCCTCCAGACCGTCAATTACATCAAGAATATTGAAGGCACCAAGCCCATCTTGATGGCCAACCACCCCGCGCGCTCGGCCACGGCGCTGGGCACGTACGGCAGTGATACCCCACACGAGCTGCGCAACAACAACGACGCGGCACCGAACATCTATGTGGGTTTTGAAGGGGCCCCGGGCCACCAGGCCGCCGCGCTCAACCGGGATGGCAGCTTAAAAGTCGGTGCGGGCAGTCGGGGTGGATACGGCAACGCGCCCACCTACGGCGGCTTTGATCAGATGACGGCCCGCCTCGGTGGTCTATGGGATTCCATGCTGGCCGAAGGTCGCCGCTTCTGGATCGTGGCCACCTCGGACTCGCACTCGCACTACACCGACGGCGGCGCGGACTTCTGGCCCGGGGAGTACCAGAAGACCTACGTGAAAGCCGACAAATCGTATGACGACGTGCTTGACGGGCTGCGCAGTGGCCGCACCTTTGTCACGTCCGGTGACTTGGTGTCGGAACTGGATGTCACCGCGGCGGCCGGCACGTCCAGCGCTTCGACGGGCGGCAGCTTGAAGCTGGGCGGGGCCAAGGACGTCACGGTCACCATCCGCCTGCGTGACCCGGCCGGCAAGAACTTTCACAACGACGCCCCAGAGGTCAAGCGTATTGACCTGATCGTGGGCCAGGTGACCGGCAAAGTGGCCAGCGCCCAGTACGACAGCGACACCAATCCGACGACCACGGTGGAGCGGCGCCTGAGTGCCGCCGACTGGAAGCGTGAAGGCGAAATCGTGACGGTGACGTACACCCTGAAGAACGTCAGCAAGAACATGTACCTGCGGGTGCGCGGCACCAACACCGACCAGCAGGAGCCGGCAGCCGATCCCAAGGGCGAAAACCCCTGGGCCGACCTGTGGTTTTACTCGAACCCCATTTTTATCGAGCTGTAAGTCTGGGGGACCTGGGGCCAGCCTGAGGTGGCTGGCCCCGCTGGCGTGTCCTGGTGCAGAAGAAGTGCTGTTCTCCTCCGGCCCATTCGTTCCTGCCCTGCGGGAATCAACCGAGCTCTGACCGAGGTTCTCTGATGTCCACTTCCCAGTTTCGCCCAGCTGTAGGCCGCCGACTCCTTCTCTGTGTGCTGAGCCTGTCGCTCACAGCCGTCCTCAGCCGCGCCCAGGCCCACACCACGTCGGACTATCAGCTGGATCTGTTGGTCAGCGGCGCGGCTCTGCAGGGCACCTGGGACGTGATGCTGCCGGACCTCGCCGGCGCACTGCCGCTGGATTCGGATCAGGATGGGCGGGTCAGCAATGAGGAACTGACGCGCTCCGGCGCTCTGGCCCGCAATTACATGCTTGAGCGCCTCGAGGTCCGTGCCGACGGTCAGGCCTGCACCCTGACGGACACGGCCATGCAGGTGGGCAAAAAGGACACTGGCCGCTTCCTGCGCCTGAGTCTGGCCGGCGAATGCCCCGCCGCGCCCACCGCCTTGCAGGTCACCAGTCGCCTGTTCATGGACCTGAACGACGGCACCACACACCGCGGCTTCCTGAATCTGGAGACCGGGGGGCGCGCCTCAACCAGCGTCTTTACCCCAGAATCCATGACCGCAGACGTCTCACTGGCCCGGCCAGGGGCGTGGCAGAACGTCCTGACCTTCATCTGGCTGGGCATGACGCATATCTGGGCGGGCCTGGACCATGTGCTGTTTTTGCTGACGCTGCTGCTCCCCACCGTTCTGCGGCGACAGGAAGGCCAGTGGCAGCCGGTGGCGACGTTCCGGGAAGCCTTCGGCAGCGTCATCAAGGTGGTCACGGCCTTCACGGTGGCGCACTCCATCACCTTGACGCTGTCTGCCCTGGGCATCCTGACCTTTGCGTCCCAACTGGTGGAGTCGGTGATTGCTGTGTCCGTGGTGTTCGCGGCGCTGAACAACCTGGTACCCCTGGTGCAGGAACGCGCCCGCTGGGCCGTGGCCTTCGGGTTCGGCCTCATGCATGGCTTCGGCTTCTCCAGCGTGCTGGGCGAGCTGGTGGAAGACCGTCAGGCCCTGGTACAGAGCCTACTGGGCTTCAATCTTGGGGTGGAGCTGGGCCAGCTGGCCCTGGTGGCCGTGGCGGTGCCGCTGCTGTTCTGGATCCGGGCGACCGTCTTTTACCGGCGGGTGGTGTTCGCGCCCGCTTCGGTCGGGGTGGCTGTGGTTGCTGCGGTGTGGTTCGTGCAGCGGGCCTTCCCAGCGCCCGGCTGAGGAGAAGTCACGAAGACATCAACTTCGCCTTGCCCGGTGAAGCGGGGCGGTTCGGTACACTGCGGCGTACGTCATGACGGCTGATGACCTCTCCCCCCACGCTGCAGATCATGGTCTCTCGGCTGAACTCCTGAAGCTGACGCGGGCGCTCCGTGATGCGTTCCCAAGGCAACCGGCACAGATCCGTCAACCCACGGACGATCTGCAGGAGGCGTATGCCCAGGCAAAGGCCTTGAGCAACGAATTTCTCTCCCAGCTCACGCACTTTGGAACGCTGTCTGGCGCCCGCGCCACTCCGCGACCAGAGGGCATCAAGAGCTGGTCCCGCACGGAAGAAAAAGGGAGCCTGTTCGGTCTGGTGCCGCTGGACATCCTGGGCGGCAAGTATGTGTTTGACCAGTTGGCGCCCCTGTATGCGGCGGCGGCCCGGATCGGTGAGGGGTTTGAGGTCCTGGCCTTTCAAGACCGATTCCTGAGACCACAGTCCAGTGGGTACCGCGACCTGCAGTTTGTGGTGTCGGTTGAGGGCCACGCCGCAGAAGTCAAGTTCTGCCACGCCGCATTTGATGAACTGGACGCTTACGAGCACCGCCTCTACGAAATGCGGCGGGTTCTCGAACGTAAAGCGGAACTGTCCCCCATTGAGCGAATCGTCTTGGATACACTCATTGATGCGAGTACACTGATGTACCAGCAGGTCTGGGCCAGTGTCAGTGCTGAAGGAGGCGGTGAGTAGATGACCAAGTTTTATCTGGTGGGCACCGTGCCCGTCAAAATTGAGAGGCGTGCCGACGGCGCGACAGTGGTTCAGGCCTTCAACGTTCAACTGGGGCGCCTGGAGAATAACTCCCGCTACTACACCATGATCCGCCGCGATGACACTGGATTGGTCCGGTTGATTACGGAAGCGGAGTTTGACGCTCACGTGCAAGCGCTCCGCTTAAAAGCGTCCTAAAGCATGCTTCGTCAGCGGCGGTGGCCCCAGGGCCACCGCCGCTTTACGGCCCGCTGAGCGCCAGTACGTCGGCCGTGGCCCGCTGAGCGGTCAGCACCAGGCCCGGTTCAGCAATCTTTTCTGCCATGAGGCGCGCCCGCAGGAGCCGGTCTGTGGCAGACGGATCTTGGATGCGCGCCAGTTCCCGGCTGTAGTAGAGCGTGGCGAGCGTTTCGTACTCCCACAGTGATCGGGCGCGCGCCGCCGCAATGGCCTGTTCATAGAGCGCGCGCCCTTGCCCTTCGTCACCACGGCGAAACGCGATCAGGCCCCGGGTGGCACTCAGCGTGAGCCCCAGTTCCGTGTCAGGGGGCAGCGGCTGGGTCCGCGCCAGGTACTGCTGCGCCAGATCGAGCTGACCGTCCTCGGCCAGGTAAAAGGCCATGTTGTTCAGCAGCAGGTCCTCGTCCGGTGAAGCGGCCAGCGCCCTGCGCGTAAGATCGATGGCCCGGCTGGGGGTGGAATCGAGCAGGTGCGAGAGGTACCCCGCCAGGATCGCAGGTTCTGCGGAGAACGGTTCATCCTGGAACCACGCGAGGTAGGCGGCGCGCGCCGCCTGAAACTGCTGGGCTTCGTAGTGGGCCCAGCCGGCCGCCTCGAAGTTGCGCGGCACATTGAGCCACTGGCGCTCATCCATGTCCAGACGCACTTGAGGGGCTGCCCACTGCACCTGGGCCAGGGCGTTTTCGGTGGGCTGTTCCAGCGCCTGTTGCAGCCGCCGCCGCACGCTCTTGGGTTTGGCGTCCTGGAGTTCCAGGGTGCCGAGGGCCGCAGCCAGCTCACTGGTGTGGTGGGGATGGAACTCCCGGCGCTCCAGGGCTTCACGCGCCCGTTTGATGGTCCGGGGCATCAGGCCCGCCACCATGGCAGCGCTGATCTCGGCCGCCATCAGCCAGGGGTCCTGGGGGGTGCGCGGTTGACGCCGGAGCAGATGAACCGCTTCGTCTGGGGCCTGAACATGCACGTAGAACCGCACGGCCGCCCGGAGTACCAGCCGGTGGTGCGGGGCCAGGCCCAGGGCGACGCGCAGCTGCCGCTCGGCCTTCAGGGTGGCGCCCAGGGCGGCGTACATGCGGGCCAGGTCCACGTGGGCCAGCGGATCGCGGTCAAACGCGTTCAGGTCCGCGCGCAGCCGGCGCACTGCACGGTGCATGTCGTCTGGGGCCAGTTCGTCCAGGCTGGCCACAGGGAGGGAGCGCAGCTCGGCCAACGGCTGGCCCAGAATGTGCCGGGCGGCCTGAAGCACGCGCGGTGTGGTGTCGCCAGAGTGGCGCAGTAAAAAGGCGGCGGCGTCTTGCGCGCCGTTAACCTGGCGCAGGAGCGTGGCCGCGCCCGTGAGTTCAGCGGCCCGCCCCACGGAAGGGTGGGCGGCGAATGCCGTCTGCAACTCCAGCAGGCGCACGCTGGCCTGCGCGCGAGCCCGATCAGCGTCGCGGGGCTGCGCAGCGTTCAGGCTGTTGGCTTCTCCTAACTGGACAGCGGTGGCGCTCTCTCGCCAGCGCGGAATGACGCGCCGGTCTTCCTGCCGGGGCAGTTGGGTCACCGCGCACGCCGCTGGGCCAGCAGGGCCCGCTGCCGCAGCAGGTCAAACAGACTGACGTACCGCTGCACACTGGTGGGGTCGAGGGTGCCGACGTTGCTGGGGTGCCCACGCCGGGCAGGCTCTGGAAAGCACAGCTCCCGGATGCAGCGGGCCAGTTCGGGGGCCAGGGCAGGCCCGACCCGGGCCACCAGCTCCCGCTCGACCGCCCGCATGGCCCGGCCGAAGGCGCCCAGCAGGTGTGGCACCAGGTCCGCGAAGCTGCCTTCCCACTCCCCGCAGAAGATGATGGGCTGCAGAGGCTCGTCCAGCTCGGCATACAGATAGGTATTGAAGTGCTGATGGGTAAACAGGAAGGTGACCAGCCCGCCCAGCATGTAGAGGTCGGCCCATTTGCGCTCCCGCCAGACTTCGGTGGACGGCGCGAAATACAGCACTTCGGGCGGGGCGTACTCCATGGTGCCGGAGAACAGATGCTCGTGGTGAGGGGAGGTGCCGCGGGCGTCCACGGCCCGGCCCAGATCCCCAATCTTCCAGCCGTCCCCCGGAAACACCAGGACGTTGGCCGGCTTCAGATCATTGTGGGCGTACCGGGCGCCGTGCAACTGCTGCAATCCCACCGCGATGTGATGGACGCACTGCAGGAGCCACACCGAATCGATGGTCGTCAGGGCCAGGTGGTCGCGGATGTCCCCGGCCGCGCGGTCAAACACGATGTAAGGCACCGGGACGAGGACGCCGGGCAGCCGCTCTTCACCATGATCCACCGCCCGCACGACGCGGTGCATGCGCAGGTCCCGGCAGATGTCGAGCAGTTTGACTTCGAAATTGAACTGCGCCGACACGAGTTGCAGTTCGAGCATGACGTTGGGGGCCTGGTAGACATCGGACAGATCGATGGCTTTCAAAAACCCTTCGCGCCCGTCACGGTGCTGCACGAAGTAGCCGACCGAATGCTGCCCTTCGTGGATGGGCGCCGCGGTGCCCAGGGGCGTCACTACTTCCCAGCCGCTGGCCAGGGTCAGGCCGGCCAGGAAGTGGGCGGGATGGGTGTGTGGCGCGCGTGGTGTGGCGTGGGACATAAGGATCTTGGAGTACAGGCACCGTACCACGGGTCGCACTCACAGCTGCACTCAACAATCCAGGCAAGGGCGTTTCGCGTTGTCTTGGTGATTACGCGAGGTGACCTTGAACAAGTCGCTGCGCGTCCTGTCCAACCCCACCCAACAGGGCCGAGCTCCGCGTGCGTTGCCAGGGCAGTCCCAGGAAAAACACGCCTGGCACGCGGGTGACACCGCCATCGTGAATAGGAAAGCCATGTTCATCCAGCACGCCCACATCCAGCCAGCGGTAGTTCGGGCGGAACCCGGTGGCCCAGACCACGCCCTCGGTCTCCAGGCGTTGGCCGTTCTGGGTCATGAGGGCCTGGCCGGCCGTGTCCACGATCCGGGACGCGAGCTGGAGCTGTCCCGCCCGGCTCAGGCGCTTCAGGTTCGTGCCAATCACGGGGTCCCGGCGTTGCAGAGCGCGGCCCAGGGGCGAAGCGGCGCTCACATCCAGCAGACCCAGGGTGCTGAGCACGTCAAAGATGTCGCGGCCCAGCAGGCGCTGTGGTAGGGCAGGTTGAGGGCGGCCCTGCGCGACGGTCACCATGTGGGTGCGGCTCAGTTCCTGGGCGATCTGGGCGCCGGAATTGCCGGAACCGACCACCACCACGCGGCCGGGAGGGAGGTCGGTGGGCCTCCGGTAAGCGCTGCTGTGCAACTGGACCACGTCAGGTGCGAGGGTGCGGGCGAAGGCAGGCGTGTGCGGGGTCTGAAAGGGGCCGGTCGCCACCACGACCGCGCGGGCGGTCCAGTGGGTCTGCAGTGTGGTGACGGTGAATCCAGCGGGTGTGGTCTGCACCTGCAGGACGGGGGAGGCGTGCTCCACGGGAAGGTGAAAAGCCTGAACGTAGGCGTTCAGGTAGTCGGCGACCTCGTCCTTGGTGGGGTAGTGCTCAGGGTCGCCGGGAAAGGGCAGGCCGGGCAGGGCGTTGCGTTTGGCGGGGGTGAAGAGCATGAGGGTGTCGTAGCGCGTACGCCAGCTGTCTCCTGTACTGGTGTTCGCGTCGAGGATGCGGAAAGTGAGGCCCGAGCGCTGCAGGTGGTATCCAGCCGCAAGCCCGGCCTGGCCGCCGCCGATCACGATGACGTCGAGAGGGGCGGCCGGGTCATCAGGGGTCACGGTCATACCATCAGCATATATGAATATACATTCAGATGTTAGAGAAAACAGGTGACCGTGTCTGGCGGGAGATGAGATCGGGTGGCGTGGGCGGCCAGACCGGCTGCTGGGTTCATACAGCGTTCTCCAGCTGGCCTGTGAGAGCTGATTTGGACTATTACATTTCTGCATTTTGAGAATGCTATTCTGGAGTTACTGGTGTTCTTGCCAGTCGAGAGACCCCTGGACCTCTCGCCAGCAGTGCCGGTCACCTGACCTGGTGTCAGGGTTTGAAAGCTCTAAAAAGCCCACGAACAGACCGCAAGCCCACTGTGCCCACCAGGCGGCATGGTCACCATGTCCGTGTTCTGGTAACACCGACCTGGTTCGCTTCCCGGCAGGTAAGTCTCCGTCTGGTACGGGGGTTTGCTCGCAGTTGAGACCAGCCGCCTAGAGCGGCCTGATCTCTCCTCGCCCCGAAGGCTGACAACATGACACAGACGTTTACGCCCACCCGCATCCCCCCTGCACTGCCCGGAACTTCACTGCTCGGGCTGAAGGCCACCAACCTCTTGGATCTTGGTGAAGCGGTTCATGCTGGCTTGACTCCGGCCACTGTCGAGCGGCTGGGCAAGTACATCGGGTTGAGCCTGGCCGAGACCCTGTCGCTGCTGGGGCTGAGCAGCAGCACGTACCACAGCTACCGGCGCGCCGGCCGCGCGCTCAGCGCGGACGTCAGCACGCACCTGTACCACCTGGCCCGGGTGACCGAAGCCGCTGAGCGGTACTTCGAGCACAAGGACGCCGCCCACGCCTGGCTGCAGACACCGCGCGCCACGTTTGGCCACCGCACCCCCCTTCAGTTTGCCCTTCTTCCCGAAGGCGCCGAGTACGTGACGACCGTGCTGAGCAGGCTTGAGCACGGAGTCTACACGTGACCCTGACCCTCCACCGCGTCAGTAAATTGCAGTACGCCACCCAACCCCTTCTCACCGACCATGGCTTCGGCGCCGCGAAATTCGGCGGCCGCTATAACAGTGCCGACCCCGCGCTTGAGGTCGACCGGCGCATCATTTACGCCAGCGACACCCTGGGGCAAGCCCTGCTGGAAGTCATCGTGCATGTCGACAGTGACGTGCTTCAGCGTGTGCCCCACGGGCATGTCACGCTCGCCGTGGATCCTGACGCCATCGCCGAGCTGCCCGCGTCTGCGCTGCCTGCACACTGGAATGCCCACCCTCTGAGCCCGGCCACGCAGATGATTGGGGACGAGTGGTATGACCTGGGCAGTTCACCCGTGCTGCGGGTGCCTTCGGTCATCCTGCCCCTGACGGTCTATGGTCCTGGGCAGGCGAATTACCTCATCAATGCGCGGCATCCGGAGATTGCCTCGGCGGTTCAGCTGCTTCGCTGCGAGCCCCTGAGCGTTGATCCCCGGCTGAAAGGCCAGTAGAGCGCAGCAGGCACCGGACGACTTCTTCGCCGTCCGGTGCTTCGTGGTGAGGGCACGCCGCTTTACGTGAGGGTGACACAGATGCGGCGGGCCACGGTTTCAGCCAGGACCACGGGCTGGCCTGCGCCCTCTGCCTGAACGGTCAGGGTGCCCAGGCCTGGACAGCGCGCCAGCACCGCGACCCTGACGCCTGCACTCAGGGCGTGGGCGTTGAGGGCCTGCGCCGCCTGAGGCTGACGGGGAAGCTGAATGATGCGGGCCATGATGGCCAGTGGCGCGTCTGTGAGGCGACGTCCGGACCCGGTTGCTGGGTGGCCGTCACTGCCCGGGATGGCGTCACCGTGCGGATCAATGGCGGGATGTCCCAGCCACTCGGTGACCCGCGCTTCAAGCCCTTCACTCATCACGTGCTCCAGACGCTCGGCCTCCTCATGCACTTCACTGAGGGGGTAGCCCAGGGCCTCATGCAGGTACAGTTCCAGCAGCGTGTGGCGCCGCAGCACGTCGCGGGCGGCGCGCACGCCTGCAGGGGTGAGGTGCGCGCCGCGGTAGGGCACGTGACTCACCAGGCCCCGCTCGGTGAGGCGGCGCAGCATGGCTGTCACGCTGGCCGGGTTCACGCCGTGGGCATCGGCCAGGGCCTGGGTGGACACATTGCTGTCCTGCCCGAGCAGGTACATCTGCTTGAGATAGTCCTCCACGGACGGGGAGAAGGTGTGCCCGGGCATGCGAAAAGTATGGCACGCCTTGACAATATTTTAGGCGAGACTAATACTCAATTATGTTGAACATAAAATTCAGATTGGTCGGTCATCCAGCGGTGACGCGGTGAGCTGGTGGCGGTCCCTGCTGTCCCGGCGGGACGTGCTGCGGGTAGGGGCAGGCGGCGCCGCGGCCCTGGCGGGCAGCGTGGCGCTGGGGCAGCGTGGGTCGCACCCCGCTAGCCACAGTGGAGCCGCCGCGGCCAGCCCGGCGCCGACCACTTCCGCTCACGCCGGGCACGGCAACAACCTGATGGTCGGCACGGTCAACCACAAGCGCAACGGCTTTGACCCCATGGCGATGCTCACGGACTGGGACTGGGGCAAGGTCAGCACCCTCCCGAATGGCCAGACGCTGCGCGAGTACACCATGATCGCGCAGGACAAGGAGATCGAGATTGCCCCCGGCATCTTCTTCCCGGCCTGGACCTACAACGGCCGCGTGCCGGGGCCGACCCTGCGCTGCACGGAAGGCGACCGGCTGCGCATCACCTTTATCAACCAGACCATTCACGCGCACACCATCCACTTCCACGGCGTGCACTCGGCCGAGATGGACGGGGTACCGGGCGCCGGCCCTGGTGAAATTCAGCCCGGCGGGCGCTTCGTCTATGAGTTCGACGCCGAACCGTTTGGCTGCCACCTGTACCACTGCCACGCCACGAGCCTGAAACGGCATATCCACAAGGGCATGTACGGGGCCTTCATCGTGGATCCTAAAGGCGGGCGGCCGCCCGCGCGCGAGTTCGTGATGGTGCAAAACGCCTTTGACACCAACTTCGACGGGGCCAATGAGATCTACGCGGTGAACACGGTGGGCTTCGAGTTCGCGCGGCGGCCCATTCCCGTCCAGAAGGGCGAACTGGTCCGCATCTACCTGATCAACATCCTGGAATTTGACCTGATCAACTCGTTTCACCTGCACGCGAACTTCTTCAATTACTACGACACCGGCACGACCTTGGAGCCCACCAGCCGCATCGTGGACACCATCATGCAGGCCCAGGGCCAGCGCGGGATCCTGGAATTCAAGTACAAATTCACGGGCAACTTCATGTTCCACCCGCACATCAGCGAGTTCACCGAACTCGGCTGGATGGGCTCGTTTCAGGTGGTCGAGCCAGAGGCCTATCCGGCGGCCCTGAAGGCGGCTGGCGTCGATGCCGGGTGGGACAAGCGCAGCCTACAGGGCGCTGCAGGAGGACGGTCGTGAGTGCGCCGGCCGTGGGGGGCGGCCGCTGGGCCAGCCTCTGGGGTCTGGCACTTGTTCCTTTGCTGCTGCTTGGGGCGGTGCTCGCGTATCTGGTCGCCACAGGCGGCGGCATGAAGGCCCTTCAGGGTCCACCTGTCGAGCAGGTCAAGATTGGCCGCGTCACCCTGCCTGAGCGCGGCGTCATCCAGGTGCAGGTGGTCAATGACGGTCCGCAGGCGGTCACCCTGCCACAGGTGATGGTGGATGACGCGTTCTGGTCGTTTACCGCCAGGCCCGCTGGGGCCATTCCCCGCCTGGGCACTGCGACGCTGACCATTCCCTATCCCTGGGTCGAGGGCGAGGCGCATAAGGTGGCGCTGCTGAGCTCGCTGGGCACTGTGTTCGAGGCGGAGATTCCAGTGGCGACGTTGACCCCTCAGCCGGGGCGGGATCTGTTCGTGCGCTTTGGGCTGGTGGGGTTGTACGTGGGCGTGATCCCGGTGCTGCTGGGCATGCTGTGGTTTCCCTGGATGCGCCGCCTGAGTGCACGCGCCATGAACTTCATCCTAGCCCTGACGGTGGGCCTGCTGGTCTACCTCGCAGTGGGTACTTACCTGGACGCCCAGGAATTCGCGGCCGCGCTGCCCGCCTTCTGGCAGGGGACGCCGGCTGTGCTGCTGATCGCCCTGTTGACCCTGGGGGTGCTGCTGGCCCTGGGCGGCAAACGCCGGCCTGAGGAGGCGCCCCTGGGGCTGTCCTACCGCATCGCCACGGGAATTGGGCTGCACAACCTCGGGGAAGGCCTTGCCATTGGCGCAGCCTTTGCGCTGGGAGAAGCGGCGCTGGGCACCTTCCTGATTCTGGGGTTCACCCTACACAACATCACCGAAGGTGTGGGTATCGTGGCGCCGGTGGTGCGCCAGAAGCCAAAACTGAGCCAGTTTGCCCTGCTGGCGCTGATCGCTGGTGGACCCGCCATCCTGGGCACCTGGCTGGGCGGCTTCGCGTTCAACCCGGTGTTGGCGACGATTTTCTTAGCTGTGGGGGTGGGCGCCATCGTGCAGGTGGTGTGGGAGGTGGGCCGCCTGGTGGCGCGCAACACGGCGGCCCTGGGTGCACCCCTGGTGGGCTGGTCCACCCTGGGCGGCTTTACGGTCGGGGTCGCCCTGATGTACTTCACCGCCTTCTTCGTCAAGTTTTAAAGGATCGGCCCAGGGAGACGCGCTCTGGGCCTCTTGCTTGGCTCTATATATGAAAGTATGCTCATATATGGAATCTCAAGTGTCGTATCCAGCGCTGTTCGCCCTCACCCTGCTGTACCTGCTGCTCGCGTTTGTCTGGCGCTCGGTGCTGGTCTGGCGGCAAACGGGGGCCAATCCGTACGTGTTGCCCCAGGATGACAGTCCGCAGGGGTATGTGGGCGCGGCCATGCGCCTGCTGATGGCGGCTGTGCTGCTGACCACGGGGGGACTCGCCGCCGCGTCCCAGGCAGCGGCGCTGGTGGGGACGTTGCCCTGGTTGGTCAGCCCCGCGCTTCAGGGTGGGGGCTGGCTTCTGATGGCTGGTGCCCTGGGGCTGACCCTGGTGGCCCAGGCCCAGATGGGCGCGTCCTGGCGAATCGGACTGGACGAGCGGGCGCGAACCGCTTTGGTGCAAAGCGGCGTGTTTGCCCGCTCGCGCAATCCGATCTTCCTGGCCATGCGCCTGATGTTGCTGGGTCTGTTCTTGGCCGCGCCACAGGCGGTGACCCTGACGCTGCTGGTGGCGGGGGAGGTCCTGATGCAGGTGCAGGTCCGGCTGGAGGAGGCCTACTTGCACGGTGTCCATGGGGAGACGTACCAAGCATACCGCGCGCGGGTGCCGCGCTGGTGGTGATCATCTCGCATCGAGACCGTGGCGGCCCTCTGGTGGAGGCGGACGGCCGCCGCACACGCACGCCACTGTGCCGTCAGCCCGCGCTGGCCAACGTTCCCATGAACGGACAGGTGAAAACCCGATTCTCCGGCTCATTGCTACTGCAATGCCGCAGCGGACAGGGCCACCGCGCCCAGGAGGATGGACAAGAATCGGCGCATAGGGCCTCCGGGCCAGCAGAAAGGGAAGCCGCCCCAGCGCTGGCCGGCTGGGGCGGGGT
>NZ_JAIQXV010000020.1 GCF_020166415.1 Deinococcus multiflagellatus | reverse complement strand
ACAAAGGCTCGCACTTCACGTTTCGGTGGAAGCAAGCACGATTGACGGCCTTGTTCTGCAATTTTCCTCGCTTCGTCGATTTAGGCGACGACGTCGTCTTTGAAATTCGAAAAATGTCTAAAGGCAAAGAGGTTCACGGCTGGGGCAAGTGTCACACGTACGAGGAGTTCGTGAGGCTGGCCGAGGCCAAGCTAAGCGTGGAAGAAGCAATCCAGGTCAAACCCGTTCAGCGAGAGCAGCCAAGGCCACCACTCCCTCCCCAATCTGAACCTCGCCCTGCACCATCTTCTCCTGTCTCCGTGCCAGCTCCGCCCCGTTCTCCGATGCCGACTGTCACGCGTCCATCAGCACCCCCCACCTCAAAGCCTGCTGCACCTTCCATTGAGCCCTCTCCACCCAGTCGTCAGGTGGACTGGCTCATCGTTGCTGTCTGGGTGATATGGCTGCTGGTGCCTGTGCTGCTGCTGGTGCTGCTCTTTCAGAGGGGCGTGCTCCACCTCCCTTGAGTGCTGCGCGTGAGCAAGAGCAGGGCAGCGCGAAGCACGACGAGCGAGATGACGCACGCCCCTCAATCAAAGAGGGAATCCGGTATTGATGGAACCGCTGAGGACTGTGGCACCTGCACCACCACAAACTCCAGATTGCGGGCCTCCAGCTCCAGGCGAGCAGGGGCCGTGATCTCTGGCGCCGCCAGAATGCCACGCACCTCCACGGTCTGCCGCGTGCGCAGCAGCATGTCCTCCACCGACCGCACGTACCGGGCCAGCTGCGAGACCGCGTCCTGCGTGGCTTTCCCACGCTTGAGTTCCACCACGACGTACCGGCCCTGGGCATCCTGCGCATACAGGTCAATGCCCCCAGACGAGACGGGCAGCTCCCGGCTCAGGACCCGCAGGCCTGGCTCAATCAGCTCCGGCTGACGCGCGAGCAATTCCTGCAGCTGCTTCTCCGAACCTGAAAGCATGAACCCACCGCGCTCGCTGATCTCCAGCGCCTGCGCCACCTGGGGCTCCAGCCAGATCACGCGCACCAACTCCTGTGGGCTGCGCCGCGCGGCCGCCAGTACGCACCGATCATCCTCCACAAATGCAGTGATCTCGTCCGTCTTCGGCTGCCAGTTCATGGGCTTCACGCCTTTCGGGGCGTGCACCTGCACGCTGCCGTCCGGCTTGATGAGCAGCAGGTAGGCGCCGACGTCGGCCGTGCTGGCAGCGCGGCCGTGGTAGACGACTTCCGCGAGGCCGGCGACTTGCACGAGGCAATCGCGCGTGCGCAGGTGCCGATTCAGGAAAACGGTAAGGTCGGCAGGAGTGGGGGTCAGGAGTTGGTCGCGCAGCATGGTGGGGTGGGACTGCTCGGTGCGGACACACCGGGAAGCGAGAGGGCTTATTTCAGGGCGTTAATCAGCGCCGCGATGCTACCGAGGAACCCACTGGTTGCCGTGATGATCACGGCAATTTCTGTGGGTGTCAGTGGCTTACGGGGCTTCTTTTTGGTATTCTTGCGGTAGTTGGCCACGAGATTACCTCCAAGTTGGATTTCAGCGCCCGGAGTTCCCGCTCCGGGCGCTGATTTTTGCGCCTACGAACGGTCGTCCCTCTGTTCCCGGTTTGTCATGCACCGCGTCCCTAAGGACAAGGAAAGTATAGCTGTTTCAGGCTGGTGTGTCAATAGTTTAGAGGCGCTAAGTTGACCAAATAGCGGCGAAAGTCTAGAATGAAACTATGCCCAGGACTGCCGAACACCTCAAGCCTCATCAGGTCGCCACGACCGAGGAGGCCCGCGCACTCGCCGCCCGGCGCAAGGGTGGTCCACGCGGTGCCGGGCGCCGACCCCGCGTGATGGGCCAGCCCGAGGACTGGGCGCGCATCGACGCTCACATGGCAGGCAAAAGCACGCAGCAACAAAGCCGTGAGCTGATGCGCCTGCTGCTGGCCGGGCTCGATGCCGTGCAGGAACACCGCTGATGAACCGCGACGCAACCGCCGACCGTCTTCACGCCCTGGTGCAACGTGCAGGCCAGTGTTATCCCAACGCCTGGCGCGACCTGTACACCTGGCGGGCCGCCCACGAGGTCCCGGAATGGCTCTACGTGCCACTGGACGCTGGGGTGGCCGCCGTGCGCCACGGTTGGGACCAGCAGGGCAAAGCGGAAACACCCACCTCCCGCCCCCAGCTGCTGGCCGACGCTGGTGTACTGACCCTGCTGGGGGCCTGGCGCCTAGGGCGGGGCGTGTACGAATTCGCCCCCGAACTACTGGCTGCCCTCTGGGGCACGCCCCTGCGCGGCCAGATTCCCGGCGAGGTCCTGCGCCAGCTGCCCGAGTTCGCGCCCTACCTGGTTCTGCCTCCAGGTACCACGTACATGGGCCGGCCTCTGGTTGGGGTGGTGACTGCCCTTGACCGGCGCCCCGACGGCGAGGTGTCCCTGCGGCTGCTGTTGGACGTCCCGTTGCCCCCGACCTTTGCGGCCCTGGGACTGACCTTCAGCCTTGGCCTGAGTGGCACCTTGGACGAGGCCTTGGAGGGCGTCAGGGTGCGCGCCCTGAAGAATCTGGAGAGTGGAGCTGACTTCGGCGGCGCTGAGGTGGACGCGGCGCGCACCCTGATTCAGGGCGCCCTGCACGACGAGCAGGCCCTGTGGTCGGGCGTGCTGAGCCTGCTGCTATACCTGTGCAGCCGGGCGGCGGAGTACGACGGGACTGCCCGGCCCGCGCGCGCCACGGCCCAGCAGCAACGCCGGGCCCAGCACGGTACCGCGAAGGGCGTGCAGCGTTGGGTCCTCGGCCGGGCGACGGCCCAGGCCATGCGGCGGGCCCGGGACGGTGCCCAGGCGTCCAACAGCGAGGGCGCGCGGCGCGAAATGCCCACGCACTGGCGCAACCCGCGCTGGACCGTCGTCTGGACTGGCAAGGGCAAACAGACCCCAGAGGTCCGGTGGGAGCCGGGGCTCGTGGTGCGTGCTGATCGGTTGGAGGAGGAACGCCCCGCTGTGGTGATCAGGCTGACCGATCCATCTGGATCTGGGTCATAATCCCGCTAAGTATTGCAAAAGCGGCGAATAGGGTTTACGCTGAAGCCAGGTGAGGGGGACTCACACCAATCCACTGCCCCCCACCTGGAGCTGCCATGACCACCCCAGACCGCATCACCACCTTCCACCCCCCCGTCGTGACCCGCCCCAGCCGACAGGCCGACGGCCGCCCGCTCGAACTGGGCGTGCAGGAGTACCGTTACCAAGGGCAGAACGCCCACCTCGTGGGCGGACTGGCCTACTACATCCGCTTGGGCGGCGAGCTGCTGACCAGCCCGGGGTACAACACGCTGGCCAGCCTGCTGCGTCGCGGTGATCAATTCGCGTGGTGGCATAACCTGCCGGACGAATTCAGCGCCTACCTCGAACTGGACCAGACCCGGGTACCGCTTACCGCCGAGCAGCAGCGCCGCCTCGAAGCCGAGATGGCCCGCGTGGCCGACCTACCCCTGGGCCAGGCCGTAGCCGCCCTGCGTGCCCAGCAGCAGGCAGCAGACGCGCAGCGCACGGCAGAGGCCCACGCCCGACTGGCCGTGCACCGCGAGCGCCTGCAGGCCCGGGGCGTGCCCTGGCTGATGGGCAACGAACTCGGCGACTCGGACAGCGTGTACAGCCTGGGCTACGCGTACGAGATGACGCCTCAGGAACAGGCAGCAGACCAGGCGTGGCTGGGCCGCCGGGTGGACCCGTGGTACGCGGAAGCCCGGCATCCCCTGCCGCTGCTCCTGCTGCCCCACCTCGATGCGGAAGTGGCCGCGCTGGCCCCGCAGGCGGGACCGATCACCCAGGAGGCCTGGGACGCCCTGAAGGCGTTGTCGGCGAGCCGGGTGGCAGCCCGGGCGGCGCGGGAAGCGGCGGAAGAGGCGCTGGAGACCGCCCAGCGGGAGGCAGTGTTCGAGAGGGCCCGCAAGACGGGCGAGCGCCAGATGCTGTCGTCTTGGCTGGGCGAGGATGACAGCATTCCGGACAGTAGCCTCAGCGAATTTATCCTCTGGGCACTGCCTGACGGCACCACCACGACCCAGCGCCGCCCTTGCCACTAAAACCACTGCCCCCCGCCCTGGAGGGGGCGGGGGACTCACCTCTGGAGGATAGCATGCCCAATCCCAACCCCAATACCGACCCCATCAAGCCCCATCAGGTCCGCACGACTGAGGAGGCCCGCGCCCTGGCGGCCCATCGCGAAGGGCTGCCGGAAGCGTCTAAAAAGGCGACTGTAGTGCTGTTCACCCGCCAACTGGCCGCGCTGGAGAAGCAGGGTGTGAAGGTCTCACCCCTGCTGCGCACCCTGATCGATCAGTACCTGGATGGCAAGGCGGACAAGACGGCCTGGATCGAGGCTGTACAGGCGGGGATCAATGCCCGGCGTGTTCAGAAGGGCGAGCGCTGGGACGCGGCACTGACCAACCCGGAGCGCCCGGCGCGGCGCATCAAGGTGGTGCTGCGCGATGGCTCGGCGGTGTATTTCCGCAATTACCTGTACGAGGTGGGTAGCCCCAGCCCGGAGAGCCCGGATCTGATCATCAATGGGGAGAACGAGGCGGGGGCGCCTATGCGGGTGCAGGCGCCGGCCCGTGAGCTTATGACCATCGTGTTTGAGTAGCCTGGAGGCCGAAGCAAAAGCCAAAGGCGTGACCGTTCGCGAATGGGCCCTGCTCAAGTTGATGGCATAAGCAGAGGACGTCGCTGGCTCCAGACGCCCCCGCCAAAGCGGGGGTTTAGCATGCCCCCAATGGCGGTGGCCACGCTTCAGCTTGCCCCACCCGTGCACCAGGGGCTAGCTTGACGCCGAATGACCGCTGAGCGCGACACCACCATGCATGCCCCGGCGCTGCACTGGCACCACCCCAGACGCGGCCTCATAGAGGCGGGCGTGCAGGAGATTCGCTACCTCAGTCCGCGCATGGCGGAGCATATCGGCGCGTTGGCGTTCTATGTTCGCACAAATGGGAGATTGCTCACTGATCGCGGCCATGGCACATGCATCACCTTAGTGCGCCGAGGAGAACGGCTGGATACATGGGCTAATCTGCCCGCCCAGTTTGCAGGCTACCTGCAACTGGGTCACCATCGCCTTGCGGTCACCCCTGAGCAAGTGCAGGCCTTGGAGGCGGAAATGGCCCGGGTAAGTGCCCTGGAGCTTGGACAGGCCATTGCAGCCCGAGACGCCGCCCAGCATGTTGTGGACCTTGGTCTGCCGCGCCCCCCTTATGACCCACAGCGGCACCGCCCGGACACCAACAATGCCCAGCGCAGCCGTCGGTTCACCCCGGTGGCTGAGCATGTGCGTGTAGCGGCTGCGCTGGAGTGGGCCCGCTTGAATGGTTCACAGGCAGACTCTTCCCTCCAGCCTGAGACAGACGGCAACTGAGCCTCAGGCCTGCAGCCCTCTGGAACGAGCAGCCTGAGGCTTGAGGCGCCTGTACACGAGCACGAGATTGCCCGGTAAGGGGCGGCCAACCTCCGCCAGCTCCTTCAACCGGGTCTTCGTCATGCCGTACAGCACCCGGCGGTCGTCCGGGTCCAGATAGCCTTCATTCAAGCTGGCCCGCAGGGCGTCCACCGTCTCGTCCATGTGCTCGGCAGCGTACCGGCGCAGCACGGCGTGCAGCACCTGCCGCTCCATCGGCGCCAGGGGCAGCAGGGGGGTTGTCCGGACATCATCCCGGGGCCAGTCCCACCACACCTCGTCCATCAGGCGAGCAGCCCCGCAGGCCGGGGCAGGAGCACCGTCGTCCACGTTCCGTCATCGACCGATACGCCCACGTGATCCCCCACCTCCACGCCGACGGGCAGGAGCCCCAGGGGCCACACCTCGATGCTGGTGTCCGGCAGGCGCACGCTGGCCAGCCCACCAGAGATCTCCAGCACCTCGATCACCTCCAGCTCGCCGCTCATCGCATTACCCGGCAAGGGCGCCGGCGTGCGGATACACATGGGTGATCACGAGAACCTCGTCGGTCTCAAACGTGTCCAGGGTGTCCAGCAGATCGTCATAGGCATCGGCGCGCCAGATCTCCAGCGGCACCTCAAGGTCAACCTCAATGCACTGGTGCGTCTTGATCTGGTTGCCTTGATGGGTCTCGGTCCACACCACGCGCAGGGACCGTGCCTTCACGGGCCGCCCAGCCTCCTCCCACCGCCGGAACTGGTCCTGGACCTGGTGTTTGACCGTCTCAAGTGTGGACCGTGGTTGCACAGGCGCAGGCTACACTCCCCTCATGCCTCGCGTCCTGCCCAGCCGCACGGTTGCCGCCCTCCTGGCCCTAGTGCTGGCCATCGGCACCATTGGCGTAGCGCAGGACCCCTGCGCAGAGTGCCGGGTGCCGCTGTTTGAGCCCTGCCCGCCCTGCTGAACCCTCAGGCGAGGTGACGCGCTGCCATGCGTCAGGTGTGGCGGCATCGCCCGCTCGCACCTGTCATGGTGGAGTCAGGATGGGGAAACATCAGGACGCGAACGACCTCCAGGTGCAATGGCTGCTCGAGGCGCTGGCCACGCCCGAGGGACAGCAAGGGCCCGGGGAGCAGACGTTGCCCACGCCGGCGCTGGAGCCTGTACCGGATGACATGAGCCCCGCCAACGACTTCCAGACGCACTGAACGCACATGCGCCAGCAACGGCAGGACGTTGGTCCTACACTTCCAGGTATGACCCGCGTCCTCCCCCTGCGTTCCCTGATCGGCGTCCTCATGGTGGTTCTGGCCTTCGGCGCTCCGGGCGTCGCCCAGGACCCGTGCTGGAAGTGTGGCCTCATCGTCCTGCAGGGCGCCTGCCTGGGCTGCTGAGCAGTACCCTGCGGGGCGTGACGTTCCAGCCCGGCCGCCCCCTCCCCTCCGATCCGCAGACCACCTCGGAGCGCACCCTGTATCACGCCCCGAGAGGATCGGGCGCCCTGGCCACCATGACCCGCGAGGGCGGCACGTGGCAGTGGCGCCAGCTACACGGGGACGTGCCGGACGGCTACGGCACCGGCGGCTGGAACGATCTGCAGACGTGGTTGAAGAAGTGAGGATCAGAGGTCATCTGGGCGGGAAATGAGCATGCCATTCCGGGTGACTTGAGTGTGGTTGCTGACGAAGCTGGCCTCGTGGCGCTCTAACACCGTGGTCAGTTCGTAAACGTCACCCCGCCACTTGATCCTGGCGTGCACAGGCGAGCTTAAACCGACTGGAAAGGCGTCACCAGCGAAGCCTGCGCTGTTGCCATCGAGAAAGCAGCCCGCCGCCCCAGGATCAATGACGCGAGCCCCCTGCCAAACCTCCGGGTCCCCCTGGCTTTCCCGGTACAGCGGTTCGAGTTCGTCGGACTGAACCTTGAGTTCCAGAACATCAATTCTGTACGGGCTGAGATTCCGCAGGAACACCCGGTGGGCATCGGGAAAGGTGAAGTCGATTCTCAACGAATTGGCGTGCGCTTCCGCTCGGCGGGCACGTTCGTCACGGTCTTTTTCCAGTTTCACCATCGCGGTGTCAGCGTCTGCTGATCTTCGCGTCTGTTGCCAGGATAAGAATCCGGCGACGGCGGCTGCAGCCGCGATGGCGGCCCCCACCCAAGCGGCACTGTCAGCCATGGGAGATTTCCTCATCAGCGACGTCAGCCGCGACGTGGTAAGCCAGGGGGTACTTCTCCGCCCGCCACGTCTCCAGATCCCGCTGCCAGGTCAAGGGCTGGCCCGCCGTCTCCCCGGCCGCCACCCGAGCCGCGCGCGCGTCCGGATAGGGCCCGAGCTGGCGCACGACCTCGCCGGTCTCCACGTGGGTCACGGTGATCATCGTCATGGGGAGAGGGTAGCGTGCGGTGCCAGCGCGTTCGGGTCCGGCACTTCAATCTGTTGAACCCGAGGTGAAGCAGTGGTGAATCGCATGGGCGTTTGCCCTAAGGTTGAGCAATGCGCAGACCGGTGCGACCCTCTCACCTGATCGTTGTGATCCTTCTTGTCCTGGCGGCGCTCATCGCCAGCTACTGGTTGTTCCAGGCGACAGATCCCGCCACGGCATCGGCAAGGGCTGGCATGCTGCAAGGCTTAGTGGCCGCTATCCTCCTCGTGGTCACATGGCTCAGCATCGGTAAAGCGGATGAGCAAATCGCGTTGACAACCGAAATTCTTGGACTTGAATCCCGCCATAACCTTGCCGTTGATTTGGATGAATTTCAAGACAAAATCCATCTTGTCAATCTCAGCAAATTGCCTCTTTATGTAAGAGAAGTGCGCTATGAAGTGCTGGCTCTGCGTCTCAAAAGCATGAGCATTGGCGAGCGCGTGGTTTTGGGTCCAGCCGAAAAAGATGATTTTGTTCTGCAAGGAATCTACGAACCTTTCGACCCTGAAGATCCTCAAGTCCCCTATGAAGTCTCGATCGAGGAATATCAGCAGCAGCTTGATAGTCAGTGGGAGCGCCGATATATTCGAGTGACTTATCAGTATTCAGCGACGGGCGATCAAGTTCACACGAAGCTCTTTGCTGTTGTGCCTGAGGCGCTCTACTTCCGTTCTGAAGAGCCTCGAACGTGGCGTAAGGTTTTGGTACCTCTCAAAGACTACGAAACTCCTCTGGAAGGACATGACACGCCGCCCTGGCGCGACCTCCACAAGCAGTTGCAGCCTAAGGGCTGAGATACCCAGCAGGTCTTTAGGGGCGCGTTTTCCTTCGCCTGCACGGCAGAATTCCGGGTCATGCCCCATGTTAGGGCCTGGGCGCGCCCCAGGCGGCCTCCATCCCAATTGCGCAACTCTGCGCATTTGGGGTTGCACCCGCACCGGCACGGGTTCCACCATGCGGCCATGACGAAAAGCGCCAAGACCACCAAGCCCGCCACCTCTGCCACCGCGTCCGATAAGCTCGGCAAGACCCAACTGGTTGACCGGGTGGCTGACCTCACCGGCCTCACCCGGAAGCAGAGCGAGGAAGCGGTCAGTGCCACCCTCGACGTCATCACGGGCGCGCTGCAGCAGGGCCGTAGCGTGGGCCTGCCCGGCTTCGGCACCTTCAGCGTGAAGGCCACCGCCGCCCGCACCGGCGTGAAGCCGGGCACCAGCGAGAAGATCCAGATCCCCGCCGGCAAGAAGGTCAGCTACAAGATGGCCACCGACCTGAAAGGCAAGCTCTAACCCGCACCCCAGCAAAAGGCCGCGTCCTGGTGCCCAGGCGCGGCTTTCTTCATTCGCGTCAAATCTGCTCGCCGGCTGACCCGGCGTCCGGTACGCTGCTCGGCAGGAGATGCCATGACCACTGCCCCCCAGGAACGCCGCCCGCAAGCCCAGACGGCCCCTGCCTCCCCCACCCAGGCCACCCCGGCGAAGCCCGCTGCCCCTGCAGCGCCGGCCTCCCCCCTGGCCGTGCCCGCCGCCCAGGCCCTGAACACCATTCGCAGCGCCCCCAGGATCGGCCTGGGCATCCAACAGCTGGACGAGGGCCTGCGCAACCAGCTGGGCCTGAACCCCGCGATGGACCTGCAGGCGGTCGTGGTGGTCCTGACCACCAAAGTCGGCTACGGCCCCCTGGACAAGGCCTACCGCCTGGTGACCAAGCGCACCCTGATGCAGGACTTCAGGGCGCAGCTCACCGCCCTGGACGCGTCCCGCGCCGGCATGAGAATGAACGCAGCCCAGCAGGCCGGCATGATCGACGCGCTCATTGACGGGCACGACCGCAGTGCGTGGCTGGTCGGCAATCAACTGGTCGACAATCTGGCAAAAACCGACAACCTGATCCCTAACCTTCTGCAAGGCACCACGCGGCAATTGGGGAAGCCGGTCATCAGCATTCCAGGTCCGGTGGGCAAGCTTCTGAATGCGGTGCGTGGTGCTGTGCCGTTCGGCAACATGGAAGTGGACCGGTACGACGTCATCACCGATCCCAAGCTGATTGAAGCTTTGATGGACGAGTTGCGCGCGGCCAAGGCCAGCGGGCAGTTGCCGCAGGTGCTGGCGGCCTACCAGCAGCAGACGGGGCGGTCCCTCTACACCACGCTGGGCGAGATGATCCGCGACGCCAATGTGCGCCAGAAGTTGCTGGCCCTGCTGCCGCCGCCTATCAACGAGAAACAGCTGACGTATGACGCCTTTCTGGAAAACGTGGCCATCGGCATGGCGTACGAGAACGCGTCGGGGGACGCCCTGGAAGGCAAGGCGCCCGATGGCGAGGCGGATCATCAGGATCTGCGCCGGGGCGGCCAGTTTGCTGCGCTCCTGGCCTACTTCGGGTATCAGGCCCAGGACGTGGTGGTGGGCAAATGGGGCCTCGAGATGCGCATTCTCACGCCCATTCCCGGCAAGGCGAAGTACAAAGACGTCATTGTGACCTGGCGCGGTACGGAAGGCGTGGCGTTCAATCTGGACAGCAACAAGCCGGGTACGGTCGACACCAAAATCGGTGACTTCGCGCCGGGCAGCATCGGGTACTACCAGATCATGCAGAACAAAGAGGTCATCGATCACCAGCTGAACAAGGCCCGCGCCCACGGCCCGCTGTTGATGGTGGGTCACTCCCTGGGCGGCGGGCTGGCGCAGCTGGCGGCCACAATGTATGCCCCGCTCACCCGCACAGTGGTGACGTTTCAGGGTGCCAACATTGATCAAAAGGACATCGACCGGCTGCTCAAGTACAACCAGCTGAACCCGGCGCTGGCGATCACGGCCCGGCATTACCGGGCGGATGGGGACGTCGTGCCGACCTCAGGGGACGCGGCCATTCCGGGGCAGATCCACTACTTCGACCCGCAGTGGAAACCGCAGGGCTCGAACAAACCCTATGCCAGTAGCATGATGGACCACGTCGCCAACGGGCACAACATTCCCCTGCTCAACACGTACCTGCAGGGTTTGAACACGAAAAACCCGGCGCTCGGGGTGCTCAAGGCAGCGGGGATTCAGGACGAGAATACGGTCAAGACCCTCAAGGACGGCGGAACGCGCCCTGCCGAGAAGCGCATGGACGCGCGGGTGGTGTATGGCGGCAGCTACAGCACCGCGAATGATCCACGCCTGGTGACGGAGGGCGGGCGGGATAACCTCCTGCTGCTGCAGAAGGCAGCCACGCTGGTGAAGAAGACGCCACTGAGCTTCCATGACGTGCTGACCCAGGAGCTGCCCGCCAATACCTTGCTGGAGCACCTCACCACCCTGGCCAAGGGCAGCGCGTCGTATCAGGCATTCGTGACGGCCGCGCTAAAGATGATGGGCTTGCAGGACAAGACCTATGCACCGATCACCCTGAAGGTTACCGAGAAGGACCGCAACATGGCCAAGGACATGGCCATGAAGCTGCCGACCTCCGTGCAAGTTCCTGTTCAAGAACTGCAAATCCAGGTATCCCCTGAAGACTTGGTCAACCGCAAGTTCACGCGCCTCAAAGCCATTTGGACGAGCGTAAGAGGATGAAAGTGCTCCTGGCCGCTCTCATGGTGGTGGGCCTGCTCTCCGGCTGCACGCCAAGAGCAAAGGATGCAACGATGACAGAAGCACAAATCATGTCGGATATTGAGAGCGTGTTAGGGCAGTTTGACACCGTTTTGGTCGAAAATCGCTGCGCATCAGAGTATGCCCAGCTGCATCTGAACGGTGGATGCTACCTCTCGCGTGTGCCCAGCGAAGACACCGCGAAGGCCGTCGCCCAGGCCCTGGTCAAGGCCGGCTTTGAGCCGCAGCGCAGCCTGCGGTTGGACTTCGGTGCCTGGTCGACGGTGCTGAAAAAGAATCAGACCGCTCTTGCGTTCTCGGTGGAGCCGCTGACCAGGGATTCGGGTGAAAAGTACGCCGCCGATCGAAAAGCAGGGTACCAGTCAAAAGTGACCGTCTCGCTCTCCGACGCCGGGGGCAAGTAAAGTCACATCCTGCTGCGCCTGGACGTCATATAGGAGCGAGCGGCCCAACTATCAGGCCGCTCGCTCCACCGTGAACAGTTACGTCGCTCCACCTAGCCTCAGCGCCGCCCTACTCACTGGCCGACGTCCAGGCGCAGCACCACCCGCACCAGCTGGCCCTGCACGCGGGGATTTGTCCACAGCGCCTCCACCATTGCCAGGTCCTGGCCCCTGAACAGGCGGCCGTGCACCGACCAGAGACGGCGCACCTGCGCCAGCCCCCAGGTCAGCAGTGCCGCGCGCACCGCGTTGCGCTCGTGAAAGGCCTCGTTCCAGCCCAGCCGCTCCTCCAGCTGCGCGAAGCCCTCCGCCCAGGCCGCCTCGGAGATCTCCCCTGCCTCGAACTGGGCGTTCAGGGGCTCGCCCTGCCGATTCACCTCCCGGCCCAGGGCGCGCAGGCGGCACTCCGCGTCCACGAACGCGGCCTGCACGGGGGAGCGGCTCACGCCGCCACCTCCGCCTGCAGGGCGGCGAGCGCCACATACTCGGCCAGCGCGTCCCGCACCGCGCGCAGCTCCTCGGGCCAGAGCGCCGCGAGGCTGGCCACCTCCACCCCCACGGCCTTTGAAGCGAAGGCGTAGTGGTCGCGGATGCCGGCGCGGCCCATTGCGCGGTGAAGCTCGCAGGCCAGGGCCTTACCGATCGTGGGGGCAGGGGGCGTAAACACCACGTCGTCCAAGTAGCTGATCTCGTGCGCGGTGTGGGCCTCGGTCAGCGCCGTGATCACGTTCCTCGGCTCGCCGCCTTCCACAAGGGCGGTCAGGCGCCCGTCCTGCCAGGTGGCGATGGTTTCGGTGCCGGTGATGGGGGCGGGGTAAAGGTAGGTGCCGTCGGCGGGTTTGCTAATCTGGGACATGCTTCTTCTCCTTGAGCGGTGAACTGAAGCGAAGTGGGCGCGGCGAATCTTGGCGGAGGACCCGCGCCTTCCTTCCTGTCCATATAATGACATTTTTTCCTGCGCAGATGATGTGAGCCAGTTGTGCGCAAAACTCTCTCAAGGTGCGGCTCTTTGCTTTGTTAACCTTGCATTTTTTCCGCCAGTCCGGTACGGTGGCCGCATGCCTGGCCCCCACCTGCCCGCCCCCTCGGACCGCGACGCCCTCACCGCCGCGCTGGCCCCCCTCGCGCAGGCCCGGGCCACCGAGCTGGGCCTGGACCGCGCCGCCCTGGCCGGACAGGTGTACGGCACCCCCAACCGCGCCGAGGTGGCCGACGTGGGCCGCATGCTCGGGGGTCGCCTGAGCCTCTTCGGCCCGCGAGGCCTGCAGCTGCTCGCCGCCCTGGGCCTGCGCGAACTGCGCCCCACCTGGGGTCCGGTGCGGGTGGACCAGCCCACCGCCAAACCCTGGCTGACCGCCGCCACCGTCGCTCGCGCGGCCCAGACGCTGGACGCCACCCCTACCGGTCGTCTGGCCCTGGTGGCCGCCCGGCGCGTGACAGAGCTGGGCCTGACCCGTGAAGCCCTGGCCCAGGCCGTCCTCTCCCCTACCCCGGCTGGCGGGGCGCAAGGTGGTCGAATCACGCGGTACTTCAACGGGACCACGACCCTGTTCAGTGATCAGGGCCTGCAGATCCTGCACGCCTTGGGCCTGACCGGCTTCGACGTGATCTGGGGCGCTCCGTCCCGGCCCAGCCGCGCAAAACGGGACTGACCGTCTCCCCTTTTCCCGAGTTTTCCGAGACAGAATGAAATGCCAAGCCCGGCCCAGACGGCATTCCGCCATCAGGCCGGGCTAGTCTGAATCAGGGTTCAGGCCACGGGAACCCGCGCCAGATCGAGCAAATGCGCCCGGACCCCCGCTGCCAGTGCGGTGGCCAGTTGGACCGTTTCCGGCGTCGCTTCCTCCAAAGCGAGGGTGCAGGAATCTGGGTCGCGGGCAGACCCCCGCCAGCGCCCTTTGCGGACCGGCCCGATCGCGAGTACACCTCCCACCCCGCCGGACGCCACGAAGCGCAGCAGGTGCCGCATCTCCCCCAGAATGCCGGGCTCGTGGCCCATGCCCGGAAACGCCCGGTTGTAACTGCCGCGCAGGGCGGCCTCCACCTCGTCCTGCGTGACCGGCACCTCCACCAGCACCGCGTGGGTGGCCGCCCGGTGGGTCACAGCCCCGATTAGGTAGGCCACCTCCCGCCCACCCTCGTGGGTCGTGGTGGTGCCGCGCAGGGGCTCCCCAGGGGCAGCGCAGAACGAACGGTCGACAGATGCGAGGACAGGAATCAACATGGGGGCCTCCAGGGGGGCAGGAACAGGGCGAGGTGGGCAGAGAGGCGGGGCGGGCGCCGCCGGGGCCTTGTCGGCCCGCGCAGCGCCCGCGTGAGCGGTCAGGCGGCCTGCACCCCCCGTGCCCAGCGCCGGATCTGCAGGCTCTCGTCGCGCGCCGCCTCGTACACGGGCTTCATCGTGGCGGCCTCGGGCCGCCCCTTGCGCCGGGCCGCCCCCTCGCGGCTGCGGATCGCCGTCACCACGTCGAACAGGCGGTCCCAGGCGGCGTTGGCCGCTGCCACGTCGCCGGTCAGCGCGGCCACGTCGAGCTGGGCCTGGCGGAAGAAGCGTTCTTCAACCTTCGCCCTCCAAGTGTCGCGGGCCTCTGTTGCCGCCTTGTAGGCCGCCTCGTGGCGAGTCGCGTCACCCTGGCGGGCCTCCACGGTCACCCCCTGGGCGCGCAGCGCGTCGGCCACCCGTGCCCACTCCTCGGCGGTCAGGCTGTGCGGCGCCGCGACCCCGCGCACCTTGGGCCCCTCCTGCGCCACAGGGGCAGGCTCATAGTCCTGGCGGTCGCGGCCGGCGTCGTCGCCCTGGTAGCCCTCCTCGGGGACGGCGGGCGCAGGCACGTAATCGTGCCGATCCTGGCCCAGGTCCTCGGGAACATAGTCCTGGCGTTCGGCGCCGCTGGCGGGCAGGGCCTCGGTCTGCAGCTCGGCCACCGGGGGCAGGGGCAGCGTCACCTCGGGCGTGGGCAGCGGCAGGGGCGCGGGCGCGTCCGTCTCGGGCTGGGGGGCCTCGTCGGCGGCGTCCAGGATCGCGCGTACTTCGGCTTCAAGCTTCAGGATGGCGCGGCGGCGGGCGGCGTGGGCGGCGTTGCCGCCCTTGCCCTCCTCCAGGCGCTCCTCCATGATCTCCAGCAGCGTGCGGGCCTCCTTGAAATTCCCGGCCTCGGCGGCGGTTTTGGCTTCGGTGGCGGCGGTCTTGGCTTCACCCAGGGCGGTCATCAGTGCTTCGTTCATGGGCTGAGTTTTGCTTGCGTTCGGCGGCCGGTGGTGTGTCGCCTGTGTGTGGGAAAATGCTGCTGTGGGCGAAGAAAAACAGCGTTTGGGGTCTTGAAGATGTGCAGGCGTGGAGGTTGACGGCCGAGCCCGTGACCATCCCCGCCCCTCCGTCAGCAGCTCTGGCCCGCCACAGCAATGCGCCGCCCCAGGAACAGGGCGGCGCGAAACAGGGGGCAGGGCTCAGGGCAGACGGGCGTGGCCCACGAACACGCGGCAGCCCTCCTCAGGGCAGGGCACCGACAGCTCCAGCAGGCGCCAGTCCCAGCCCGCCGGGGTGGCCTCCCAGGCGCCAGCGAGGGGCAGGGCCTCCAGACCCCGCAGATCCACCTCGGTCACGCCCAGGGCCCGCAGCTCAGCCAGCAGGTCTGGCAGGGTGCCGCGCAGGGGCTGGCGGCGGGCCACGTCCAGGGCCTCCTGGGCCACGTTGGCGTTGTCCAGCGCGACCTGTCGGGCACGGACCCCGCCGCGCGTCAGGGGCAGGGGCCGGGTCTGGGCCAGCAGCGACTGGGCGGCGGCCACGTTGTCGGCCAGCTGCTGGCGGTCGGCGGCGCTGGGCGTCCCGCCCTGCTGGAGCGCCCAGCTCAGGTCCCCCAGCAGGCGGTGGGTCTGCAGATAGGCCTGACCGATCCGGCGGCGCAGGGGCCGGTCGCGGCCGGGGCGGCCGGGCTGGGGCCGGGGGTTCGAGCGGCGGATGACGTCCTGGAGGGCCTTGTCGCGTGCGTTCATGGGCTGAGTTTGGCTTGCACTGGGGGCGGGGTGGTGTGTCGGTTGTGTGTGGCGTGCGTGCGTGCCAGACGACAAAAATCGCCGCGCAGGGGCGGCGGATGTGTGCGGGAAAGCCGGGGCGAAATAGTGGCGGCACACCGGGGGCCGGGCGGCGCGGCAGGGGGCCAGGCTCAGGCCTCCCAGTACACCCCCACCACGTGCAGGCCGGAGCTGTCCGTGAACAGATCGACGCGTGAGCACAGGCCGTGACGGGCCAGCACCGAGGCGCGGCGCAGCGAGTCCGCCACATCGGCCGACACGGTCGCGGACAGCTCGCTGTCGTCGGCCAGATAGACCAGCACGGTGCGCCGGCCGTCCCACTCGGTGAGCAGGGGGAGGGTCACGAACTCGTAGCTTTCGGCGATAGTGCCTGGATCGGGAAGGTTGCGCTCGAACATGCGGTGAGTGTTGCTTGGACGCAAAAGCCGGTGGTGTGTTCCTTGTGTGTGGCTGGCACAGCCAATACCGCCCCAGCCTGGGGCGGTAGAGGGGGCCGGCTTTAGGGTAGGCGGGCGTGGCCGAACACCACGGCGCGGCCCCTTTCCGGGCAGGCGTAGCTGATCTCCAGCAGGCGCCAGTCCCCGCGCACGGGCGCAGCCGTCCACTCGCCACGGTAGGGCATCGCCCCCGGGCCCTGGCCGCGCACGTCGACGGCGCCCAGCAGGGCGAACCCCTCAAAAAGATCGAACAGCGTGCCGGTCAGCGGCGTGCGGCGGCACACGCTCAGGACCTCGTGGGCCACGTCCCAGTTGTCGCGGGCCACCGACAGGGCACGCGCGCCGGTCTTGGTGCGGGGCAGGGCGCGGGCCTGGGCCAGCAGCAGCTCGGCTTGGTCCAGATTGGCCTGGGCGGTCAGGCGAGCGCGGGCTGAGCCGCCCCCCAGCTCCAGCAGCAGGTGTGTGCCCTGGTAGGCCTGCTGCAGCTGGCGCAGGAACAGCTTGGGGCGCAGCGGCACGCGGCCGGGCTGGGGAGGAAATTCGCGCAGGACGCTGGCCAGGATTTCATCGCGTTTGGTCATGGCTGGATGGTGGCTTGGCTCGGGCGCCGCCGTGGTGTGTTCATCGTGTGTGGCAGTAGGCTCCGGCATGGGGCGCGCCGTGAAGTACAGCGCGTGGACCTTCCGGGCCCGGCGCGAGACGTGCAGGGTCAGGTCATACCGGTTCAGGTGGGCGGTCTGGAAGCGGGCCGCGAGGCGCACGTTGGTCTCCAGAGCAGGCGGAACGACCACACGTTGGGCCTGGCCCCGGACGAGGATCTCCAGGGGCGCGTCGGACGTCCAGCCACGGGGCAGGCGCAGGCCCACGGGGCACAGGGCGACGGGGGCGAGGCCCTGCAGGGTGCGGGAGGGGGTGCGGGTCAGGGCGGGCGGCAGCTCGGCGAGTGACATGGCGGTGATGGTGGGGGCTGGCGCGCGGGCCTGTGGTGTGTCTCTGGTGTGGGCTTCAGCGCTGGGAAAGTCAAGAAAAGAACCGCCCCTTCCAGGCGGTTCTTACATGTAAGAACTGAGGTCAGGTCTGGTCTGGGCGCAGGACGGCTGGCATACGCTCAAGCCATTTCTCAACCGCCTGTCGATCTGCTGGTGCGAGCTGATCCATAAAGCGGCGGCTCGACAGCACCTTGGCAGCGTGGGTCGCCATGATGCGGGACTTAGGTTGCTGTTCCGCCTTTGCGCGTTCCACCATGCTCTGCAATTCACCTCGTGATGCGCCGGCCAGAGCAGCGGTAATCAGGGCTTCCTGTTGCGACTCAGGCGCGCTCGCAATGACAGATCCAACCGTCAACGGCAGACCGGCGCGTAGCGCTTCGACGAGTGGTGCTGGCCACCGCAACACCCTGAGCTTGTTCTTGGCGAACGACAGCCAGCTTTCTCCGAGGGAAGCGAACACGCTCTCCACGGTGGCGTGGTCAGGACCTCGTTCGCTTTTGAGAAGTTGCATCAGGCGCGTTCGGGCGCTTTCAGCGTCTGTGTTCAGAGCAAGAGCGACGAGCGCCAGCTTGCCGTCGACTTCGTCAATGACGTTCAGATTCTCGCGCTGAAGATTCTCAATCAGAGCGGCCGCGCGAGCTTGCCGGTCGTCCAGGGTCCGGATCAGGACCGGCACCTCGGTCAGGCCAGCCAGCTGGGCGGCTCGCCAGCGGCGCTCGCCCGCGACGATCTCATGGCCACCATCCACCGGCCGGACCAGTAGGGGCTGCAGCACGCCCTCTGCGCGGATGCTCTCGGCCAGCGCCGCGAGGCTGGCCTCGTCAAAGGCGCGCCGGGGCTGACCAGCGCCGGGCTGCAGCTGCGCCACCGGCAGGGTCGCCGTGGGCGTGCTGGTCGTGGCGTTCTGCCGCAGCGCCCCCAGGTCTGTGCCGATCAGGCTATCGATATCCCGGGTCCGCTCAGGGCGCTTGCGCGTCATGCGACGCTCCCGGCGTAAGGGAGGCCGGTCCGCTGGGCCAGTTCGGCAGTCAGGCGCTGCACATCGCGGTGCACGGGACTGCCCGGCGCGTACACGCCCACCGGTGCGCCCTGCATGGTGGAGTCCAGCCACACCGCTTCCCGCTGGGGCACAGGCTCAGCCAGGGGGGCCAGCTTGGCGCGCAGATCCGCGAGGACCTCGCGGTCGTGCAGGCGCCGCGCGTCATAGAACGTGGGCACGTATAGGGCGACATCCAGCTTGGGCAGCACCTTCTTGTAGCTGGCCAGGGCAACCTTCAGGCCGGGCAGGGCATCCAGGCCTTTTTGCCGGGTGGGCACGGGCACGATCATCCAATCGGCCGCGAGGGCACCCATGATCGTGAGCTGCGCGAGGCTGGGGGGGCTATCGATGATCACCGCGTCGTACTGGTCCGCGACGGCGGCCAGTGCCCGGCTGAGCCGTCCCTGCGCGCCAACCGCGCCCAGCATGTGGGGCTCCGCCAGGGCCAAATTCATGTTGCTGGGAATGACGTGCAGGCCGTAACGCTGCTGGGGCGTGGGGAGGGGCTCGTCATCCACCGCAACTGGGTAGACCGTATCAGCCGGCTGCACATCGGTGAGGCCCAGCCAACCGGTGAGGCTGGCCTGGGGGTCCAGGTCAATCAGGAGGACCCGCAGGCCGGACGCGGCCAGTTCGTGGCCCACATTGAGGCTGATCGACGTCTTCCCAGCGCCGCCGGCGTGGTTGAACACGGTGAACGTTTGCACGGTTGCACGATACCGCGCAAAAACGAAAACGCCCCAGCCGGAGCCGGGGCGGAGGGGGCAGGGGCGGTTACTTCCAGTGCACGATATACGCTTGCACCGCCAGCCCGAAATCATCAATCAGCGCGTCATAGCGCTCATCCAGCCGGTGCACCGGGGGGAGTTCGTCATCATCCAGGTTCTTCGGGTCATGGACGCCCTGCAGGTGGCGCAGCGCCTCCTGCACAAGGCTGGCCACCCGGGCGGCCAGGGCGCGCTCGTCTGGCTGGCCGACCCTCGCCATCCGCTCCAGGGCCAGCAGGAGCGCCGCGCCGTCCTGCACGAGACGATCGGTGCACGCCCACTCAGCAAAGCCGCCATTGCAGACCTTCGAATGCATGCTCTGCAGCAGGAGCATGTGCCGGTCCCGCTGAGACAGCGAGTCCAGGAAGACGGGGTGCTCGGCGTGGGACAGCGGCAGCTGGTCCAGGATGGGGGAGAGCAGCGCGTCGTACTGAGCTTCAATGGTGGGTTCAAGCAGGGTGATGGTCATGGGTGCATGGTTGCTTGCGTGCGGCGCGTGCTGGTGTGCCCATTCTGTGCAGGGCAACGCCAGGGCGGCCTGCTCCAGCCGGTCCATGCCCGCGTGACGCGCCGCCCTGGACTGGGCGTGCCGGGCCACCACGCCGAGATGCCGAATGTGGCAGAGCAACCGCCGCAGGCGGGCGTGATGGTCAGGCGGTACGAAGCAGCTCAGCAACTGCCCCCGTTCCAGCATGACCACGTCATGCTGCACAAGGCGCGCGTTGACATAGTCCTGCAGGGCAAACCAGCCCTCCCTCCAGGCGCGCAGGGGCGCCTCTTCAAATGAACCCTCGTATGGGCTGTCCTGCCAGTCCTGGCCAGCCATGGCTGCCGCCACGCCCTGGGCGCGAATGGTTTCAAGACACGCATCCCGGGTCACGCCTCACCCTCCTGTTCATCATCAAAGGGACGGGCCTGCAGGCCGACCTGACTGGCCCCACGCTGCACGGCCTGCGACATGCCTTCAAAAATGTCGTTCAGCAGATCCGTGTTGCTGTTGTCGACCAGCTCCTGAATGTCCAGACCCCGGCCAGCCAGCTCATCCCACACGGCAGTCACGATGTTGCTCACAACTCGAGCATCCAGCGGCGCGGGGACATCAGGGTAGGCCTGCTCCTCCTTTGGCGCAGCTGAGTGTTGGCTCGCTTTGAAGGCGGCGATGTCCTCGGCCTTAATCACGAGTGTCCGCCTCCCGCGTCGACCGCGCGGATGCCGTCAGCCAGGGTATTCACCGGACACAAATGCGCTTCAGGACAAGTGGAGTCTGGAACCTCAAGGTACGGCAACTCTGGCGCGTCTGGGGCGGGCTGCCAGCCTGGCCAGACGCCGAGTGTCGCAAGGGCCACCTGCCCATGCCCGGTGAGGTGGTGCGCGGCGCCGTCAGCGCGGATCTCGCCGCGCAAGATCAACTCGCGCAGGGCTTGCTCGGTTTGGTCAAACGGCACGGGGCCCGCCATCAGCAGCAGCTTGGCGAGGGGAGCGCCCTGACCCTCAGGGTGATTCAGCAGCCACAGCAGCTGATGGCCCAGGGTGCCAGTGCCGATGGGAGGAAGCGTTTGGGGGGTCATGCCTGACCCCACCGGGCTGCAAGTGATTCGCGGTCTCGTGTCACTGTGAATCCCCCAGAAAGAGCTCGTGCAGACCCGCCTCTGCGCAGGCCTCCCGGAACTGCGCGATGGCCTGTTCTACCGCGCGGTTGATGGTTAGGGCATACCGGGCGCCCACCCGTCGTGCGAGGCCGCCTGCGGCCAGCCGGTCCAGCGCTTCATCTGCGGCGTGCCACTCCAGCGCTGGCCCGGTCCTGGCCATGCGCGCGCAAACGCCCTGCACGCTGGACGGCTCGTCCCGAAGGGCCAGGATCAGGCGCAATTCGTTCAGTTGCATGGCACGGCATCCCAGGCACGCAGGTACGCAATCAACGCGGCGACACCCGGGTACCGGTTGAAGTGCTCGCCTCGGCGTTGTCCGGGCACAGCCAACTGCACTCGCCAGCGCCGCTCCAGGTACAACACCTCACCACTGACGATGCACCGCACAGGCTGCGGCTCCGTGAGGTACATGCGGAACGACCCGCCCCGTGCGTACACCCGCTCCGTGATGACCGTCAGCAGTTTCCCGCAGCAATGCTCCGAAAAGCCGCACCCCATGCGGGGCGCGATATCCACATAGTCGTCACCGGCACTAACCTCCCACCCGGGCTCCGTGCAATCCGCACTAAGCAGGATCTCGGTCCGCTTGACCTCCTCGCCGTCTCGGACATTGGCCAGAAGCTCCAAGAAGTGGTCGACGTGCTCCTCGGCGAGCTTGATGAGGTTGGTATTCACACTGGCGCCTCGGTGGGCTGAGGCGCCAGATAGGATGCCACCTCTTCGACCATGCTGGCATCCAGCGCCAGCAGCGCCTTCTCCGCCTCCCAGTGGGCCGCCGTGTGTTCCCGGTGGCCACGGATCATGGAAGCCACGAGCCGCAGGATGCGGCCCGCCTCCAGCCGGAGCGCCTCCTCTGTGCAGGGCAGACAGAACGCGGTCTCGCCGTCCTCGGTCCAGGTGGCGTGGTCGTGGCACACGGTGACGTCACAGACGCTGCAGGTGTTGAGTTCCGTGGGGCGCGCCTCATTGCACGCGGCGCAGTTCGGTGTGGATTCAGTGGTCATTGGGCCTCCAGGGCACGGATGAGCGCAAGGGCAAAGGCGTAGACGGGCAGGGAGGGGAGACCAGCGGCATACAGATCGTTCAGCGATACCGTCCACTGCAGGCGGTCCCAGTCACCGACCAGCGCCCGAGCGGCCCCACACTCCCAGTACCGGTCGCGGGCCTCACACTCCTGGCGCAACGCGCCCTCCAGCAGCCCGATCCGATCAGGGGACAGGGTGGACGCCTCGCCACTTCCCAGCGCGTACCAGTTCTTTGTCTGTCCCACTGGTCCGGTACGCCAGAACACACACACGGAAAACCCGTCCGGGCCTCGCTGTACCCGATCAGGCACGAGTTCGGACAGTCGGTCCAGGGCGGCCGGTAGGGATCTGTACGTCACCGTTGTATTTGTCGGATTCGTCATGCCGGCACGCTGCCTTTCGGGATAAAGCCCCTTGCATCAAGGAATTTCACGCTGAGGGTGGTCATCGGTACGGCACGGACTCCCTTCATCACGGCCTCCGCCTTCTGAGCAGCGGCCATGCCGTCGTAGGCCTTGATCAACAGCGCCAGGCCCATGACCACCTCAAAGGACTGACCGTTCCCCTTGCCAGTGGCCAGGTAATCGCAGCAGATCTGTGCGCAGGCCACCCGCTCCTGCGTGGCTGGGCAAGGGCCGGCCAGTTGCGCCAGGGGCGAGAGGAGTGGTTGATAAATGCGGGCCAGCGCCTGCAGGGTGGCCAGCTCCTCCGGCGTGAGTGCTTCCCAGAAACCGGGCAGACCGATCACGGGCCCTGTCATACCGCCACGCCCTTGGCGCGCAGCTGCGCCTCAACCTCTGGCACCGTGTCTGGGCCGAGTTTCATGAAGCCCTGGCGCCCCGTAAACGTGATGGGGTGGTCGAACCGCACCCCGTCGCGCACCACGAGCGCCTGGGCCCCGTCCTCGTACCAGTCGCTGTGGTGCCACTCCACAAAGTCAGAAACGGTCACCACGCCGATCAGGGCCCCCAGGGCACACTCGTGGCGGGGGTAGGACCGGCCCGTTTTCATACGGATAAAACGGAAGCCGCGCATGTCGTAATTGCTTTTGCTGGCGTGGATGACCAGGCGCTGGCCCGGCAGGCGCCGCGCGATGGCCTGCAGCGCGGGCGCGTTGTGCCAGTGGCGGTTCTCCAGCGGCTTCAGCCCGTCGACCAGCGCAGACGCCCAGGGCTCCCAGACGCTGATTGCCCACCACTCGGCCTGCGGCTTCACGCCGCCACCGCTTGGCGCAGCTGCGCGACCTGGGCCGCTGGCGTGGGATACGCCGCCCGCCACGCCTGCACCGCAACGTCGGGAATGCCGGCCTCCAGATGCAGGGTCTGATGGCTCACCGTGCCCGCGCCGTGGCCCTGGGCCAGCAGGTAGGCGCGCAGGCTGTGCGCCTCCAGGTGCGAGGCCAAGGTCACACGTTGCGGGGCTGGTGCCGGTGTGACCAGCACTGCCTGATCCCGCGCCTCCAGTTCCTGGTTGAGATGACCGACCAGGGCCTGTGCATTCTTCAGGTCGGCCTGCAGGCGGCGGCGTTCCTCGTTCCAGGCCCGCTCCCGGGCCACCGTGGCGTCGCGCTCGCGGCTCAGCGTGGCCCGCAGTTTCGCCTCCTCGGTGGCCGCCTGCGCCCCCCGCTGGTCCAGCAGGGCCTGCAGCTGGTCCGCGCGGCGCCGCTCTGCCGTGGCGTCGGCCTGGGCCCGCTCGGCGGCGCCGGACATGAGTTCACGCTCCTCGGCCAGCGTTTCTTCCATCAGGCCTTCGAGCCGCGTGGCCTCGGCCGCCACCTGCTCGTTGACCATCTGCAGCAGCATGGACATGGCGCGGTCCTCGGCGTCAATAATGCGGGAGCGGAGCAGGTGCACCTCTTTCTCCACGCGCTGGCGCGTGAGGTGCAGGCTGTCGCCCGCCTGGTGCAGGATGCCCACTTGCACCAGCAACTCGCAGTACAGGTCGATCCCCAGGAGCACCAGCACCCCGCCGGCCCGTTCGTACATGTCAGGCCGCAGCTCGCGCAGCAGTTCGCTCGCCAGCTGCGCCAGCACCCCCTTATCCCGCATGGAGAAGGTATCGAATTTCCGCTGCAGCGCGGCGTGCTTGTCGGCGTCCGGGGTCGGTGCACGCGGGGGTGGGGGAGGGACCGTCTGGGCCAGCACCTGGGACGCGGGCCGGCGCAGGAGAGTGCCGCCAGGGCGAGAGGCCAGAAACTCATTCAGGGTGTTCGATACGAAGGGGAGGGCACTGGATGTCATGGGGTCTCCTCAACAGGGGGCATAGGGGTGAGGCGGCCGTCCTCCAGGCGCCTCACGAGCTTCAGGGCCAGGCAGTGCGCGATGGTGACGTCACTGCGGGCCAGGGACAGGCCGAAACCGCGCAGGCGGCCTGCAAGCAGGGCGTCACTCATGGGGCGGCCGTGGACGTCGAGCAGGTACAGCAGCCGGTCGCGTTCTTCGGGTGCGGCGTCAGGGATGGTTAGCCCGTAGCCGCGTTCTCTGCGTTGCACCTTCCCTTCGCGCAGAAGGTCTTTCAGGGGGGATCTGACCAAATCAGGAGCGACGCCTAGGGCGATGCTGATCTCCGCAGGCTGCCAGCAGCGAGCCGGCTCAGCCTCTAACAGTGCGAGGATGCTGGCGCGGCGGCTCATGGCGGGCCGCCGAACAGATCGGGCATCTCGGCGGAGGCCCCGTCGCTGGGCGCCCACTCGCGCACCACGCCCGCGCCTTTCCCTGAGACGGCCACTGCGACCCGCTCTCCAGCAGGCAGGGTGAGGTGGTGCGTGACCCGGGCCAGCCCCAGCAGGGGCATGGTGCCTTCGGTGCCGACCGGAGGGAGGGGCGCGGTCACGAAGGCGCCCCTTCAGGCTGGGCCGGGCCGCGCAGGCCTTCGGTCTCTTCCCAGACCACGGTCACCGCGTGATCAAACGCTGCTGCCCGCGCCTCGTTGCCCAATCGGCGGGCCTGCTCGGCCAAGTGGTGCAGGCGCTGCTGGGCAATCAACATGCGCGTCAGGGCGACGAACTTCACGGCGGCCGCCGGGGACAGGGGCGGGGTGGGCGGCATCTGCGGTTCGCCCAGGACGTCCAGTGCCGCGCGGTGCCGTGCCGCCACGTTCCAGAGGCCTGAGATGACCCGTTCGGCGTCCATGCCGGGGCCGCTGAGCACCGCCTCGAACACTGGGTTGGCCACGCCGTCGCCGATCGGCCCCTGCGCATGGAACACCACCACAATGGTGTCCCCCCGCTGCTCCAGTGTTTCGAACCGCGTGAGGATGGGTGCCAGGGTGGCCTGCCATTCTTCCAATGGCTTGTGGAACCCGGCTGTCACAGCAGCCTCCGGACATATTCCAGCAACTCCTGTGCCTGCAGGCCCTGAAAGTGCTGGGCGATGCGTTCCTGCACCACGGCGCTCACGGCGCGGTTGCCAGAGCACAGCACCTCCTCGTCAAACCGCACGATGTCCAGGCCCTGCACGATGCCCCCCCAGTACTCATCCACCGGCACGCCAAACACCTGCTCAAACTGCCGGTCCAGGTGCGCCACCCGCGCGCACGACATCAGCCGGCCCTCTTGCGCAGCGCGTCTCGCAGGTGCTGCTGGCTCATGTGTACGTACACCTGCGTGGTTTTGATGTCCTTGTGCCCCAGCAGCTGTGCGGTTACGTACAGGTCGCCCGTGGCCCGGTACAGTTCCGTGCCTGCGGTGTGCCGCAACGCGTGCAGGCCCCGCCACTCCACCTGCATCAGCGTGCAGACCTCCTGCATCCGTTCGCGCAGCTTGTGGTAGGAGCGCCACAGCAGGGCCTCCCCGGCCGGCTTCACTGGCAGGGCCCGCAGCGCCGTGGCCAGCTCGTCGGTCAGGGGGACGATCCGGCTCTTGTTGCCTTTGCCATGCCGCACCACCAGCTGGGCCTGCACGAAATCGACGTCCTGGTATTCGAGCGCGCACATCTCTGCCGCGCGCAGGCCCGCGTGGGCCCCCAGCAGCACCACGGCGCGCACGCGGGGGTCTGGCACGTCCAGCAGCCGGCGCACGTCCGCTTCCGGGTAGGGGTGGCGAATCGCCGCGTCTTCCAGGTACGGCACGCGGGCGGTGTCCCAGGGGCAGGGGATTTCCAGCCCACACCACCGGGCCGCGCGGTACAGATGCTTGACCGCGACGACCCGTACGCGGACGGTGGCACTACGCTGCCCCTCGGCTTCGAGCGCGCGCATGAACAGGGCACCGAACTCATCGCCGGGTTGCACGAGGCTGAGGCCCTGGCGCTCGCTGACCTGCACGAGGATTTTCATGCTGCTGCGGTAACTGCGTTCGGTCTGCGGACTGATGCGGGTGCCCTTGGCGCCCTTGAGTTTCAGATAGGCGATCAGGAGGTCCTGCAGGGCCGCCACGTCGCGGTCGCGCAGGGCGCGCAGACAGGCCCGGCGGCGGGCTTCCGGGGTCAGCGTGCCCCAGGTGCGCACTTCGGCCAGGGCGTCCTGGCGGTAGAGCACGATGGCCGTCGTGCTGGCTGCCCGGTCAGAGGGGGTCATTGCCGGTCTTCTCCGTATCGAGGTCCTTGAACTTTGTGAGCAGGGCCCGGCCCTCATCGGACAGGACGTCCTGGGGCACGGCCCTCAACACCCGGAGCAGATCCTTGACGTCCCCTAGCAGGACGCGCGACTGGTCGAACAGGTACACCTGGTCGCGCCAGTACTGGGCCTGTGTGTGAAACGGCGGGCCTCCTGCGCCGGGCACCTCCAGCGTGATTCTCAAGGCTGAACTGGCGGCTCCGAAGCTGATGTTCTGAAGGTTCAGACCGACTGGCTCAGGGTCATGAATGCTGCGGGGTGGGAGACTCGGCGCCGACAGGGTGCGCAACTCGGGCAGCGCGCCACGGCGGGCGTCCTGCGCCGCGCCCGCCAGGGCCGTGAGGATGCCTTGCGCCGCGTGACGGTTCTTGCTGCTGCTCTTTTCCAGCTGGCTGGACGCGACAAGGGCGTCAGCCGCCAGGAGTTCCAGCGTGGTGTCGTCCAGCAGCGAGGGGCGGGGTTGATCGGTCATGGGTTCACGTCCTTGGCCCACACGAGGCCTTGCAGGGAGAGGGGCGGGACGGCGTTCAGGATCTGGAGTGCTTCACCGGGCAGCCAGGCCGCGTTCTTGCCCCGGGCCACGGTGTCGGCGTGCTCCTGCAGGCGCGACCGGGCGCGGTGCAGGGCGGTCTGGGTCGCCCAGTACCGGTCGGTCCAGTCGCGGCCTGGGCCGTCCAGCAGGGGAATGAGTTGCTCGGCGTGGGCACGCAGGGCGGTGGGGGTGACGGCCCCACCCACCTCCAGGCCCTGGGCCAGCACGATCAGGTTCTGCAACTGCTCGCGCAGGGTGAGGTGCGCGTCGATCAGGGCGCGGCCTTCGGGCAGCGCCGCCAGCGCGTCCCAGGGGTGAGGGGTGGCGGTCATGCGGCGGCCACCCCAGCCAGGGCAGCAATCCAGCGCCGCTCATACTCGTTCGCCCTGTCCCAGCCGCGTTTCCACTGGCGCATGCGGTTCTGATCGTCGCGACGGCACAGCTCCATTCGGGCGGTCCATCCAGCTTGAAACAGGGCGGCCGCCTTTGGCGTGGCGACGTGGGCGATGACCTCCCCGCCCGGCAGGGCCAGCGCGAGGCGTTCAGGCTGACCAGGGATGGGGGCGGGCCAGCGAAGCAGGTCAGGCATCCGTGACCCTCGGGCGGGACAGGTCCGTGATGAGGGGGCGGGCCTGGAACAGCACGGAGAGCGTCGTCACCACCCCCATGCCCACCCCCTGCACCTCGTCGGTGGATGGGGACCGGGACACTGGGCCGCTGACCGCCACCAACTGAAATCGGTTAGTGAATGCCACCCGCAGGCGCACCGGCACGTCGGTGTTCAGCCCGAAGGACAGGGCGAAGGCTTGACTGACTGCGGTGTTGGCCAAGGGTTTAAACGTCGAGGACTCGAACAGGGGGCGCAGCCGCTCGGGCAGCTCGACGTCGAACATCACCTCGCAGGTCTTCTCAACCGCTGGGGGAGGAGTGGGGACGCCTGCCATCACGCCCCCCTCAGCGAGCGGGGGAGGAACCCAGCGGCCGCGAGGCGGGGCGCTTCCTCCAGCAGGATGCTGCGCAGGTATCCGGGTGTGGTGTCGTCCCGGGTGCCCAGATCCGCGTCGTCCCAGATCTCCGCCACCGCCTCGTCGTTGCAGGCCTGCAGGTAGTCCGCGTCCAGCTGCCACGCCGGCAACCCCCCACGGCCCGTGGTGCGCACGTAATCGCGGCCGGAGAAGATCTCGCTCTCCGTGACCATCTCCATGCAGGCCGCGTGCAGCAGGGCCTGGTGCAGCTCGTCTGAGAGGCTGGCCAGCGCGGGCAGCAGTTGAGGCAGCACCATGGCTTCCTTGATCTCCGCGCTGACGGCGAGCACGTCGCCGCCCCGGAGCGTCAACAGGCCGTCCAGCTGGCGCACCACTTCCACAAACGCCAGGCGCAGCCCGTCACTGGTCGCCCGGATGTAGCCCTGCTCCAGCACGCTCAGGATCATCAGCCGCTCGGCCAGCACCCGGGACGCGGCCATCTCAGCCAGGACCCGTGCTTCGAAGATCTCCGCAGCTTCGTCGTCATCCGGGTATTCCGGCTCAGCGTCGACAGGGGCCGCAGGTATGGGCGTGGCCACGCGCTCGCCCGCTGGTGCAGGGGCCTGCCCGGCGACCGGCGCTGGTATGGACGAAGGGGCAGCGGCCACCGGCGTCTCGTGCACGGGCACGGGCTGCGGCGCGTCCAGCCGGAGGGCAATGTCTTTCTTGCTGTACTCGGCGCGCCGCAGGTTCGTGAAGCGGGTCAGTTCTCCCGTGCGGTTGTTGATCCAGTAAAACACCCCCGTGGCCCCCGCCACGCCCCGGTCGTAATTCCAGGTCAGCTGCTCGGCACGGGCATCGACATCGGCAAACGCGGCGCCGTCCCGCACGTCCTGTTCCGCCAGGGCCGTCGCGTGCTTGAGCTGGCAGCGCAGCGCCTCGTCAAAGTCCATGAAGTAGGCCGGGAAATCGCCGAACAGGTCCGCGTCCCGCACCTTGCCCGCATACCAGTCCAGCGGGAACTTTGCGTGCTTCACCAGGAACAGATGCCCCAGCGCCGCCTTCTTCACGTCGGCCACGCCGACCTGCCCGTGCTTCAGGTGGCTCTTGTACACGCTCTCCTGCACGGCGGGCGAGGCCAGGGCCAACACCTCAGCTGCAGCGATGGGCAGCCGGCGATCGTCGAACATCTGGCGGGCCGGCCCGGTGAGGTGCCGGGAAATGTCGATCATCCGCTGCACCGTGCGCGGGGTCTTCCCGAACAGCTGGGCGATCTGCTCCACGGTGTAGCCCTGATCTTCCAGGGCGGCGTACCCGTTGGCGGTCTCCAGCGGCGACATGTCGTTGCGTTCGACGTTCTCCGTCATGGCCTGGGCGACCAGCTCACGGTCAGACAGCTCGTCCACCCGCGCGGCCACAAGGTAACTGGGCGGCACGCTCAGCGTCTCGCGGGCCTCGCCCTCCCCCACCTCCAGGCCCTTGACCAGCAGGCCAATGGCCCGCCAGCGCCGCTCACCCGCCGCGATCTCGAAAAAGCCCGGACGGGTGGGGTGCGGGCGCAGCTGAATGTTCTGGCGCAGGCCGTTGCGGTAGATGCTGATCGCCAGCTCCCTGAGGCGGTCCAGGTCGAAGTGCTTGCGGGGGTTGAGGGTGCTGTTGACGATCTGGTTCCAGGGCAGCTCCTGCAGGCCCGTGCGCAGCGGCGCAATCTCCGGGACGGGGAACCGGGCGGGCGCTTCGGCCGGTGCTTCACTGGTGGCCTGGACCGGGTCAGGCGCCGCCTGCGGGCCGTCCACAGGTAACTTCTTCGCTCGGCCACGGCAGGTGCGGCAGGCGTCCGCCAGCAGCGCCTCGTCAGTGCGGTCGTCGTTGATCACGGGCTGCGCTGGGTCATCTGGCAGCCCACACAGCAGCTCACCGTCCTGGCGCCAGTGGACCTTGCCGCCGCCGAACTTCCGCATCCAGCCGTTCAGCAGCGTGGGCGCTGGGGCTGCTTCTGGCGCGGCGGTGACCACGAAGCGCAGCATGTTGCCGACGTGCCCGCCGCCCACTTTCCCGTCGTCATGGCGCACCCTGGCCGCGTGGGGCTTGTCCTCCTCGGTGTAAAAGCCCGTGATTTCAACCGGCGCGTCCTTGGGGGAGCCCGAGAACCAGACCCGGTCGCCGACGGCGAGGTGGGGCGCGACGGTCAGGACCTCGCGGGGCAGATCAAACCGCTTGCCGTCCAGATCCCGGGCCACGTTGTATTTCTGGTCTGCGCCGCGCCCATGCGGCTTTCCGCTGGGGACGGTGCCTTCGCCGGTGGTGCCGTCCGGGAACTGGGCCCGCACGCGGTAGGTCTGTGCTACTTCGGCAGCAAAGGCCTCGGCGTCCTGACGTTCGCGCGCCTTGTCGCACTTCGCGCAGCGCCGCCCCTTGAAGTCGGTCGGGTCGCTGCCCACGACGGGGGCGCCGCCCTTCGGGATGTACCGGCCGCACAGGGTGGACTGGCCATCGCCCCAGTGGGCGAGATGGCTGCCATTGGGGAACATCCAGCCGGTCGCTGGGCTACTGGCCTGAGGGGCCGCCAGGGCCGCGTCCAGGGCCTCTTCCGGCACGGGGAAGGGCATGTCCTCTTCCACCGGCAGCCCGGTGCTTGGCAGGGGCTCTGCGGCCACCGCGACGGGTGGTGTTTCGGCAGGCCCCTCCGGCGCGACCTGGGCGCCAGGGGCCTGTCCCCGAGCACGGATCGCGGCCCGGCATTTGGCGCAGGCCTGCCCGAACCAGCTGGCATCCCCCATGCTCGTTCCCAAGAGCGGGGTGTCCGAGTGGGTGCCTGGGCGGCACAGCAGCGTGCCGCCCTCCCGCCAGTGCGGCCGGCCGCCACCTGGGGTGGTCCGCACCCACCCGTCTGCCGGCACCGGCTTTGGCTCGGCGGGTGCCGGCGCCTCAGCGGCCTGCCGGGCCTCCTCCGCCCGCCGCTCGGCGGCACGGGCCACCGCTTCCGGCTTGACCTGCACGAGCTGCGGCTCCCCCACCTCCGCCGGCAGCGCGAGATCCTTGCACATCTCCGGCAGGGCCGCGCGGCGCACCACCAGCACGCCCGGCAAGGGGGTGTGTGCGGTCTCCCCGGGTGCGTCGACGCGCTCGCAGGAGAACACGTCCAGCTCTTGGGCAGTGACGCGCCAGAGCCCAGGCCGCAGCGCGAGCAGCACCTCGTCGCCCAGGGCGAGGGGGGCCCGGGGTGGCAGTGCAGTGGGCGTGCAGTATTCGACCGGCACTTTGATATGCCCGGTGCCGTGCAGCAGCACCGTCGCCACGTCGCCCGCCAGCGTGCCGATGGCGCCCCAGACGGTCTGTTCTTCATGGGAGACCAGCACGTAATGCCGCTCGGCCAGCTGCGGCACTAGTCCAGCCGGCAGGGTGGCTGGGGGCAGCGTGGCCACCGTGGGGGGTGAGGCCAGAGCCGGGATCTGGGACGTGGCAGCCTTCCGGCGCGCGGGCTTGGCAGGGGTGGGTACGGGCATGGCAACCTCCAGCGGTTGGGTCGGGGGCACGGGTGGCTCGGTGGGCGTAGCGTCCAGCAGCGCGCTGGTGGACACGGTCCGGCAGACGAAGCTGCCGTGGCGGGTGCGGGGCGCGATCCACAGCTCGACCAGATCCGGGCGGAACGTCAGGTCTGGCCAGTGGCGGCCGTATTCCTGTTCGACCGGCAACAGGCCAACCACGACTGCGTCATGCACGCCGGGCGCCTCAAAGGTCTGCTTGTTGGTCGTGTGGACCTGGACCTTCTGGCCCAGCGTCCAGGTGCGGCCCTGGGCATCCGTGATGCTGGGAATGGAGCGGCCCGCCAGGGGCACGGCCAGGCTCAGCGCGCCGCCGTGGCCCACGCCGCCTGCGTTGTAGTTCCGGCCGTACACGTAGGGCTCGCCGTCGCGCCGGTAGGCAATCCGGATCTGCTTGACCCGTTCCAGGTCGGTCTCGACAGACGTGACCTCCGTCAGGCCCACGCTGTGCGGGTAGTGCATCACGACCAGGTCGCCACGCTGGGGCAGGCTCGGCAGTTCAGCGGTCACTGCGCTCACCCGCCCAGTACTCGTAGCGGCGCCCCTGGCCCCTCACGCCCGTCGTGGACCGCGACTGAATCAGGCCCATCTGGCAGAGGTAGTAGGCATACCCGCTGCACCGCTTGAGCACGAGGCCCGTCTCGTCGGCCAGCTCCTGAGTGGTCATGGGGACGCCCGGCAGTTCGTGCAGGGCCGCGAGTACCCGGTACATGTCGCTGCCCTGGCGCACGGTCTTCATGCCCTTCACCGGCGTCACCGCCGCTACCACCGGGGGCAGGGAAGAGGCGCCCGTCACCGCTGCCCCCGGCCAGTGCGCAGGGCGTCGAGCACCCGGGCGCGCGCGTCCGGACTCAGGGCGCGGAAGGCGTGGTAGCGCGCCCAGGCGGGGGTGCCGGCCTCGAAGGTCCGGCACCAGTTCGCGCCCCCCATGACCGCGACGTCCCACAGGCCCTGGCGGGTCACAGTCAGCAGGACCACCGGGCGAAAGGCAGCCTCGGTGAGCTGCAGGGGCGGGCAGCGCCCGAAGCGCTCCCGGCACAGGCGCAGCCACTGCAGCAGCCTCACGCCCCCACTGCCCGGAAAGTGGTGGCGGGGCGCCCACCCTGGCTGTCCGTGTGGCCGCAGCGCTGGATCAGCCCCCGGCGCAGCAGCGACTGCAGCAGACTCCAGATCACGGTGCGGGACAGGCTCATCTGCCGGCACAGTCCGGGCAGGGTGACGCTCTCACGGCGGGCCAGGGCATGGATGGCGTCAAGTCGGGCCTCGCGCAGCCCATCGTCGGCCTGGCGTGGGTACTGGTTGGGGCGCGTCACGGTGCACCTTCCCCCGCCCGTGCCGGGCGCGTCCGGCCCCGAGTCCCTTCCTCCTCGGTGAAGCGCGCCCGGAACTCGGCCAGCGGGTAGACCAGGCTGTCCCGGGGCCGGGGGCCCTCGCCGATAAAGACGACCAGCACCACGGGCTCACCGCCGCTGGCGAGGTGCGACACCATGTCGACGGCCGCGAGCCCATACCGCTCGTGAATCCAGAACGAGCCGATCTCGGGCGTGGCTGGGTCGTTCTGGTAGCCCATCAGGGCGCCGTTCAGCACCGGCACGATGGCCGCCGCCGGACTGATCTGGCTGAGCCGGGCCAGGGCCGCACCCTGGTCACCGCCCGCGAGCGGCACCGGAAAGGTCAGGGTGTAGTCCAGCGAGAGATGGACCCTCGCGGTGTGGGCGTCCACGTTCGTGCGCAGGTGGACGTCACAGGTCGAGTCCAGCGCCGTCACGCCCAGACCTCCCCACAGGTGCAGCTGGCCAGCGCCTGGGCACAGACTGGGCACTGGTCCGCCCCGTGGCCGCCCAGGTCCTCGTCATCCGGGCTCGGCGCCGCCTGATCATGGCCCTCGCCGTACCAGCGCAAGACCGCCAGCGCCCGCTGCGCCATGCCGAGGGTGGTGCCGTTCGGCGCGGTGCCCTCCGGCAGCGGCACACCGGCCAGCGCCTCTTTCAGGCTGGGGCCGAACCAGCTGGCGCGGCTGTGGCTGTACGAGCCCAGCACCGGCCCCATCAGGTCGTGCTGCAACTCGGGCTGCCAGTGCGTAAAGGGCAGCAGCGGCAGATCGTTGGCCCGGGCACTGCGGTTCAGCGCCGCCTGCACAAACGAGGCGGGCCAGCACACTACGTCGAACCCAGGGGCCAGCAGCTGGCCCAGCCGTTCGTGCACGAGACTGAAGGGCACGCCCTGGGCGAGATGATCAGCGGTGAGGCCGTGGTACGCCTGGGCGCCGTGCTCAATGCGCACGTCCGCGCGCACCACTTCGTCCAGCAGGACAGTCCCGTCCCGGTCCAGCACCACGGCCGCGATGACCTGGGCGTGTTCGTAATGCTGGGTGCTGATCGCCAGCACGCGCAGGGTCGGCGAGGCCGCCAGCCGGGCCAGGGTCGCCCGGCTGGCCTGGGCCTGTGAGGCGGGCACGCAGCTGCTGCACAGGTCGGGCCCCGCCCAGCTGCAGCCCTCCTCGCAGCCCCAGGCGTCGGTGCACAGGCAGATACGGCAGTGCCGGGCCCCGCTCAGCCGCACGTACTCGGCGCGCAGGGTGTGCTCGTCGGCGCAGGGGCAGAGCACCTCGGGAAAGTTGGGCAGGGGCGTGATCAGGCCGGCCGCCTGCCAGGCCTGGAACAGGCTGGTCTGCTGCTCAGGGCTGAGGCTCTCAGCGTCGGCGAACGTCTGCGCCTGGGTCAGCCCCAGGTTCTGCATGAGGACCAGGAAGGCGTCGGCAGCGTCGCGGTTCGGGAGGGTCAGGGTCATGGGACAACTCCAGTGGGGGAGAGGGGGCTCAGAGCAGCTCGTTCAGGTGTGCGTCGTGGGCGTGATCGCGGGCACTTTCGTAGGCGGCCATGACACAGGCGGTTTCGGTGCCTTCGGCATGCGTGCCGTCGTGGCCACCCGGGTGCAGGAGGCGCAGCGCGAGGTGGGGCTCGGCGCCCAGCCAGCGCAGGGTGTAGCCCCGGCGTTCCAGGTCCTTGATCTTTTTGTTAGGCCGCTCGTTGTGGGCCAGCCACGGGGGCGACTTCGCTGCGCGGGCCTTGCGCACCTTGGCTTGACAGCGGGTGCAGGACAGGGCCTGCTCGCCAGTGGTGACGGTGGAGGTGCGGGGTGGCAGGGGCAGGCGGGTGCCGCAGATGGTGCGGGCCGCGCCTGCCTCGCGCAGGTGGACCGTGCCGCTGGGCACGGTGACGTACTCGGCAGGCCACGGGAGGCCGTGGCGCTCGCCCAGGCGCTGGGCCGCATCCCGGGCCACCCCGGCGGTCAGGGCTTCAATCTGGCTCACGCCTCGGCCTCCGAGTCCGCGACATCCCAGAACGAGCCCCGGGCGTAGAGCGACAGCGGGGTGGGCAGACTGGGGGTTGGGGCGAACTGGTGACGGGTCCGGCGCACCTTGACCCTGCGCCTCGGGCGCAGGCCGGCCTCGGCCCGAAGGGCGGCGCTGTAGTCGTTCCAGCGGTCGTATCCGGCCTGCAAGCTCAGCTCGTGCAGGCAGTCGGAGTACAGGACGGGGTGCCCGCCCTGGGCGTTCAGGGTTTCCATCATGGCTTTGGCACGGGCCTTTACGGCCTGCATGGCGGGGGGATCATGACGGTTCACGCCAGGGCCTCGCGCTTTGGGATGCGGGTGAGCTGCGAGACCGGGCACTCGTAGGCGTCACTCTGGCCCAGCACGAACACCCGGAAGTCGGGGCCTTCTGCCTCGGCGTAGTCGTCCACGATCACGCCCAGCGCCCGGTCCAGCCGCTCGCCGGTGGTGTCGCACTCACCCGTCACCCGCACGCAGTCCCCGAGCTGCAGGTCACCGCCCACCCGTGTGAGTTGCTCGCGGGTCCAGCCGTGGCGGACGCGCTGCACGGAACCTTCCAGCACCACGCTGTACAGGTCGCCTTGCGGGCGCGCCTCTCGTTTGGTCACCACGCCGCGCTGGCCCCCCGCCGTGGTGATCTCGTCGCCCAGATCCAGCAGGGGCCGGCTCACGGCTGGACTCCGCCGATGTTCACGATCAGGGCAGGCTCGCGCAGGGTCTGGTCCACCAGCTCGGAGATGGCGATCAGGTGGCCCTGGGGCCGCCAGGACGTGAAGGGCATCTGGGGGTGCCAGTTCAGGCCCTCGTGGTGGGCCAGCAGCGCCCCTGGGCTGTCCAGCACCGCCACGTCGCGGCGCAACTGGTCCGGCGACCAGAGCCCCAGGGCCATGCCCAGGCGCATCGGCAGGATGTGCCGGTGCGTGGCTTCGCCGTACCGCATGGCCCCGGCGCAGTACCGCGCGCGGCGGTCGTCGGTGCGGATGCCGCGCGCGGACGTGGTTTTGTGACACATGAAGGGCACGCCATGCGCCTGCTCGTCAATGATGTGCTGCACCCGGGCGCGGCCCAGGAACCCGGGCCGGTCCTTGCGGAACGGGCACTCGGGGCAGGGCCGCGCCAGCCCAAAGACCGCCCGCACGTCGGCGTTGCTGCGCAGGGGCTCGAAGCGGCTCACGCCTGTCCTTTCCCTCGGCACTGCCGGCAGGACAGCTCGGGAATGCCCTCGCGCACACAGCTGCAAAGGGGGCGCAGCACGTAGCGGGTCCCGCACGCCGTCAGCACGCCTACGGGGCTGAGCACGCCACCTGCCCGCGCATCCTTCCGAACGTGCCGGCACCGCCGCCCTGCCGTCCGCGCGATGGCCAGGATCAGGTCCTGGGCCTGCCTGGAGCTCAGGGCCTGTGTCACGCGGGCACCGTCCGCGCCGCCTGCTGGGCCCGGCGCCGCGTCACCCGGGCCAGGGTGGGGCCGTGGCTGGCGCGCTGCGCCCCCCACACCATGAGCAGTACGCTCAGGCCCAGCAGGAGCCACAGGCTCAGTGGCGCCGCCGCAAGGGTTTTGTACTGATCAAAGCTGCCGCTGACCATGAACACCAAGACCAGACCAGCAAACGCACGGCCAGTGCCCGCATCCTTGCGGGTGATGGGGGCCGTGCAGCGCGCGCAGAACCCAGGCTGCGCAACAGTTGCGGTCTGGCAGCCGTCGCAGGGAAAGCCGGCGGGCAGGTCGCGGGTGCGCCGGTCGGCTTCGACCAGACCCAGCTGGCGGAAGGCCTGCTGCTCGGCAAGGCTGCCGCGCTGCGTGTCGTACAGCGCCGCCCAGGTCTGAAAAGCCACCTGACGGCGGGTAAGGGGACGAGGGGTGGACATGGTGACCTCCTTGGGGGCGCCACAGCGCGGGCAATCGGTATGGGTAAGAGGTACTGGCGCGTGGCAGCGGGGCTGGCGGCACCAGGTGCTGGGCACCCAGCCGCCGGCCAGCGGCGCGGGGAGAGGGCGGGTCACGCCTTACCCCCGCCCCGATACACGGCCAGGCCCAGCCCCTCGGTGAACTTGCGGGTGCTCTCAGCGGGCGCCGGCACGGTGCCCAGATCGGTGTGCAGCTCGGTCGCCACGCGCCGGCTCATGTTGGTGATGACCCGGCCTTCACCGGTGGCGCGGTTCCAGGTCGTGTCGATGTGGATGCGCTCGTCTTGCAGTTCGAGCACGGTCTCACGCGGGTCGGTGCTGATCAGGGCCAGCCGGCCGGTGAGCAGCAGGGTCAGGAAGCGCAGCCAGGTCACGGCCGCGCCTCCAGCTGGCAGTTGGGGCAGCGGTCCCCCGTGACCAACTCCTGGCAGTTGGCGCACTGGCCACTGGGCACGGCCAGGAAGGTCACGCGGCTGCAGCGGCCATCCAGCGCGTCGGCACGGCGCAGCAGGGCCCGGGCCCCCTCGCGCAGCGCCTCAGCCTCGAAGTCGGGCACGAGATCGGACAGGGTGGCGGGCACGAAGGTGCCGGCGCGCTGTGTCCGGGCGGTCACTGCCCACGCTCCAGCGCCTGTTCGGCCGGCGTGCCGAAGGTGTCGCAATGCATGCACTGGTCAAAAGGGTCCAGCGCTCTCCCACAGTGGCGGCAGCCCTCGGCCACATAGGGCATGGTGTCGCCGTCCTCGGGATCACTGCTGGCGGCCAGCAGACTCTTCAGGCAAGAAGCGCAGTAGTCGTCACCCTTCACGGCGGGGGCGGTTTCGCAGTCCTGGCACAGGCCGCGCTCACGCAGCTGGCGCTGGTGTTCGGCCTGCTGGGCACCTTCGCAGCTGAAGCACAACTCGTCGGGGCTGGCCACCACGGCGGCGCCACAGCCGCCTGCGCAGAGAAAGTCGCCGCTCATGCTGCTGCCGCCCGCACGGTTCCGAAGTCGGGGCCGAACGCTTCGACGGCGGCCTGGAGGTCGCGCTCAAACTCGGCGCGGCGTTTCTTATAGCTCTTGGCTACGGCGGCGGGCTTGCGGGTGAGGCGCTTGGCCTGCAGGGCCCCATCTGCGTTAGCGGTGACTTCAACGCCCATATTGCGCAGGGCGATAACCACACGGCTTCCCAAACGCAGTTGGTCCTGGTTGCTGGTGCCGCTGGCTGGACGACCGTCAATCCAGGCAAGCGCGTCTGCGAACGCTGCGAACTTGGCGGCGCACTTGGGGCCCACGGCGCCGATCAGGGGCACGTCGAAACCTTCCTCAGTGCTCAGGGGGAGGCTGCAGCAGGCGCAGGCCAGAGCGTAAACTTTGGGGAAGCGCGGGGAAGCGCGGTTTGGCTTAACGCTGGGGTTGTGTATCATCGCGGTGGCTCCTTTGCCCCTGTTTGCTCTGTTGATTTGCTCGCCAGCGATCTAGAGCAGCAGGGGCGGGCCCTTTTTGGGGCTTTACAGATGTGCAGGTGTGGCGAGCGCCACAGGCGCTCGCCACTGGAACTCGAGCGTGCGGCGGTGCACGTTCACCTTGGTGGACTTGCGACACTCCACAACGCCCTCAGCGCTGAGGGCGACTGCGGCACGCGCGCACTGGCGCTTGTTCAGGCGTCGGCCCAGGCGGATGGAAATGTCTTCAGCGGTGAAGGCTCGCTGGGGCGCGGATTCGAGAACTTTGCGGACTTGAGCGACGTGCAGGGCGGGCTTCATAGGTCACCTCCTCTGATGGGGAGTTGGGCATGCCTCCCTCTTGTGCCTAATGTACCCCTGGGGTACATTAGTCGTCAAATCGTTTCGCAGGAGAACATTAGGAACGGGAACCCCATCGGGGGGGAGGGGTAAATACCGTGGGAAACAGTGCCGAGCTGTGCGAAACTGCTAATTCGTTAATGCTGAAGCGTCTTGCTCTTGACAGGCCATTCAGTGCCCTGGAATGGGAGGAGTCCTTGGCGACTTACTCCTGGCAGCAGGTTGTAGCGCGGGTCTCCGAGACTGATCCCAACGTCACATCCCTTCGCCTGCTCGCCACCCTGGCGTCCCGAGACGACGAGGAAATCGTGCCTGTCCTGCAACGCCTTGACCGAAATGAGGGGCTGGCTCGCGGTGCTCGCCTTCTGGCACTCAACGACCTAAAGCGGTACGCGGACGTGGTAGCAGAGGCCCATGACACGCACCCCAGGGGTACATCAGATGTGGACCTGTTTGACGCCGCGACCGCCTCGTTCGCCGCTGGCTTGGCGTACAGCGTCACGGGCCGGATGGACCTCTCGCAGATGCACCTGCATGCCGCGCTTCTACTTGCCAAAGGTCTCGGCCTGAAAAGCCGCCAGCAGATCTACGCTCTGGAATACGAAAGCATTCGCGCACGTCGCGGCGAGGGCAACCTTACCGCCATTCAGGCAGCAATGGACCTGCACCCCATGGGGGTCCAGCGGCAAATCCACGCGCACCGAATCATGGCCGACGTGGCGCTGATGTCTGGCGACTACCACCTTGCCCTCAACCTGACTGGCCCAGATGATGTCCGTGGCCTGGTCGCCACAGCACTGCTGGGTGGCGAAGTGGTGCTGCCCGAGAAACTCGTGCGTCTCAACAGTCCCTACGCTCAGCTGGCCGTAGCGCTTGCCGATCCGACAGCTCCGGTGCCCGGGGCACTCGACGTCGACCCGTTCGCCAGTTATGCGCGCCTGCTAAAGGTGATGCGGATGATGTCAGAGCCGGGTGGCGAGGACCAAGCAGGCCTGATCCTGCATAGCCTGGATGCCAAGGGAGCGGATCAGAAAATCCTACAGGCGGCGCTGATCTTGAGTGCGTATGCGCAGGGGGCCCGGGTCATGAGCGACAGCGCGACTGTGGCTACGCTGCTGCGTGAGGGCCTGCAGGGCCTGACGCATCGGCGACCACTGGCACACTACTTGCGCCAGCAGATGCCAGAATTGCTGATGATCCTCGCGCACCTTCCGGGCGCCCCTGTGGAATGGACAGAGCTGGTGACCACGGTGCCCCTGTTCGTCGGCAACGCGGTGCGCTTTGAGGGTCGCGTGTATGGCCTGCCCGGCGAGATCGGGAGCGGCATCCTGGCCCGCGAGATCCAGGGCCGGCGCCCCGTCACGGTACATTCCATGAAAACCTGGCGGTACACCAAGGCGTGGGAAGCATTGCCCATCGCTGGATACCAGCCTGTCTCCTTAGTCCGGCTAGCGCGCGCTGTGCACTGGCTGTCCCGACATGAAGGGGGGATGGCGAATCAGACGTGGAAGACGGCGCTTGAATCGTTGGTCGGAATGGCGCGCGGCACAGAGGTCACCGACGTCTTAATGAGCCTAGTTGACCAGGGGGAGAAGTAGAAAAGCAGGCGCGGAGTGAATAGGCTGAAGGCGTGCAAAAGACAAATATCCTGACCGCCTTAAGTCTTTCCATACTCTTGAGCGTGGCTTCGGCGACCACAAGTTCTGGCACATTGGCGACCGCGCCTACGACGAATACCCGCACCACCAGTCCAGCACCCACCACGCCTCCGCCGGCGCCTGGGGGCACACTCCCTGGCGGCGGCGTATCAACGGCTGACAGTGATGGCGTTGGACCCTGCGGCGGTTGCTAAAATCTGTCTAGACAGATTGGTGGCAGCGATGTGGCAGTGATGTGGTTACAACGTGGCCCGAAAGTGGCAGCAGCAATGACAATTCCGGGCAGCAGAACACTCGGTCATCACGTACTTTCACAGTGTGAGCAGCTTGCGTCTCCGCTCTCCAATCCCTTTTCGTCATCTTGGAGCATTCAAGGCCGCTGTCCCCGACGCTGAAGTACGCTTCGAAGAACACCGGTATTGGCATGCTTACCTGCCTACGCAGGCGCGGCTTATGGCCGCGATCGAGGTCCTCGCCCACTTGAAATACGGACCCCCGCAAACCCACCATGCACCTGCGCTGACGGGTGAACCGCAGACGGCGGCAGAGCGTACAGCTCGCCGTCCACCGTCACAATCTGTAGACTCTCTGTATCGTTGTGGTCGGTCAGGACTTCTAAACCCTTTCCTGCAGGCAGAAACATATGGCCCAGTAATGGCGCTGTAGTCAGCGGAACGGCACCGAGCTCGGCGTCGACTTGACGCGTAACGGTGCCGTCCGGTGATTCGAACGCGCGCCATCTGTGGCGCAGGTTCACAGGGATATTTAGCATCTCCCAGGCCATCTCAAGGGGCAGGGAAAACGCGGCCAGCAAGCCACTGATCGTGTGAGGATCGGCGTCCAGAATGGAGTATTCCTTCTGGCCGCCTTTCGTCATGTCGTATCCACGGATCAGGCGCCGCAAGTGAGACCGGGAGATCCCAGATTCCCGTGCCACCTTGACCATTCCCCCGTTTTCCTCAACGAGCCAGGCAAGCATTTCCCGGCGCTGAGCCTCGTTGGTTACGTTTGGGGGTCGGTTTACTTTCGCCACGCTGCACCTCTGGTTCCCGAGCACCTGCTGGTGCCGCTGGGCCACTCTTAACGTCACATTAGTAACGCAGGGGGACATTATCAACCGTATTAGCCCGGATGTGGTGTTGATGTGGCAATCGCGCTTGCTTGTAACGTACCCCTGGGGTACTATCCACCCGTGCAAAGAAGCCCAGGGGTACTAAAGCCGACGATGGAGAACACCGCGCACTTGCGGGTCGAGCGGCGGATCAACCCTGGCAAGCTCATCGCTGCACGGCTGGGCAAAGGCATTCAGACCCAGCGTGAAATGGCGAGCCTGATCGGCATGACCCGAACGAACTACAGCACTTGGGAGAAGTCACCCCCTGAGCGGTATCCGTTCCGGCATGTCAACGCGCTTCTGACCGTGCTGAACAAAACCTGGGAGGACATCAGCGACCCGATTACCTGAACCCTGAACCCCCACGCCCCGTGCATCTGAACGGTCAGATGCGCTTTTTCCATGCCGTTTTTCCCGGCCATACCCCGGACGGCCGCACACGACCAGGGTCCACTGCCCACCACCGGGCGTGACGCATGACAACGAACGGCCAGTCCCACATCAAGGTGGTGTGCTGGCCATCCTAAAAGCGGGCCAGTGCATGGCCCGTGATCGGCTGCGCGCCGGGGTTGCCCCTCGAACGACTCGACAGGGATGTCGGGAAAGGCGGGTGCAAGCGCCCCCCGAACGGTTGATCCGCTTGACCCTGAGCGGAGAGTACAGGGCTGGGTGCTGTGCCCAGCGGGAGCAAGGACCCCGCCAAAAACCGCCGCGTTGAGCAGGCCTCCATAAAGCGCGTGACAGCGGAGGAACGGGAGCGAATCATCCGTCGGCGCACGTTGGCGACCTGCCAACCTCTGCCTGAACCAAGACATCGTGAGGACCCCGCCGTGGCCAAGAGCAGCAAACACGGCGGTTGAGCTGGACGGAATCCAGTGCACCGACTCCCCAGGTGCCATCAGGGGAGTGGCGGCAGGTCAGCATGCGCCGCCCAAACACGAGGCTGACGAGGTCCATCACGCCACCAAGAGCAGCAAGGCGTCCGAACATCACATTCCAGCTCCTGCCCCGCGCAGGGGCACTTCATGGAGGGCCTCCGATCGGGGAGCGCCTGGCCAGTTCAATCCTGGCGCCCTCCCAGACCTCAGCTGGCCACGCGCCTCCTGAGCGACCGCGCGCGTGGCCGTCACGCGCGCAGCAACATGCTTTCCCCACTGGGACGCCAGTGGGCAGTGGAGGGTGACGGTGGGCGGCCTGCCCCGCTCCGCCCGACCACGCGGACGCCCAGCGCCAGGGTGATCACGTCCGGACCAAATCAGGGGAGTGGCGCTCCCCGGCTCCAGTACTTCCGGGGCGGCCTTGCAGGTTCAAGGCCCCCCGGCCCGCCAGGCCCCTGGGGAGAGTGGGGCCGGTGCACCGACCGCGTCGGCGCGACAGACGGCAGGGGACGGAAGGCCTGCGCCCCTGCCTCGCCATCCCAGGCAGCTTCGGCAGCCAGACACAGGCCAGGCGCAATGCCTGGTGTACACGCACCACCTGGTGCGGGCGTTGTGACAGCGCTGCCCCAATCGCCGATAAGCCCCTCAGCGGGCCACGGCACACCGGGCCATCACCCGAGCCAGAGCGGGCCTCTGGCACCCCACCCACCGGGGACCGCGTGGGCCTCATCTCCAGGTCACCCCTGGCTTCAGGGGCGTGTGCCGACGAACACGCCCCACTCGGGCGCCGCCTGCGGGGGCACGCCCAGACCGCTCCACTACGGCCGAGGCCGGACGACGTGTCCGGCCCCGGCCATCGCCCTGCCGTGAATCCAGCACCGGAGGTCTTCATGCCGCCCTGAACACGAATGCACCTCCCTTTCTGAAACCGTGGGCGCCCCAGCGTCCACGTCACCTCGGCCCCGGACATGAGGCAGGTTCAACTCCTGCCGCCGAGTTCAAAACCAGGAGCACCATGCCCAGAAATAAGTCGTTTCAATTCACGGCCCAGGATGCCGCTCGCCTGTACGCCGAACAGTACCCCTCACGCACCCACGACCAGGAGGTGCAGCACACCCTGGGCCAGCTGCTCGAGCACCACGTCCGTCCTGCCGCCCGGCGCGACACCTCCATCACCCTGCGCGTCGACCCGCCCCTCGTGGCCGGGCTGGTCAGCGCGTTCCACGACCTGGGCTATGACGTCACCTCCACGGTGCAGGCCGGCACACCGACTGGCGCCCTGAAGGTGTCCTGGCCCCGGCAGCCCTTCGTGCCACCGACCCACGCGCCCACCATGCCGCCCCCACCCCCAGCACCGCCCCGGGAGGTGGAGGTCCAGCCCAGCCCCACCCAGCTGCTCAGCCGTCTGTTCGGCTGGATCTGGCGCTAACCCCTTCCCGTTCTCTCGTCCTGCAGGAGCCGCCATGTTCAGCCCCCTTGAATTGAAAACCGCTCTGACCCGTGAGGACCTCAAGCGCGTGCACTACCACCCGCCAGATCGGGGCCGCTCCTACGACCAAGGATTGACCCTCCTGCGCGCCGCCACCCGGCAGGTGCAGGTGTTCGTGGTGCGGCTGCATCAAGGGGTGCCGGTGCGGGTGCTGCGGGCGATTGACCCGGTCGAACTCCAGCACCCGAAGCTGCTGCCCGGGCAGACCGCGTACGCGCTCGCATTCCGACATGACGGGCAGGACACCCTCCTCGTGGTGTCCCCCGGCACGCTGGCCGTCCCCGAGCCCGGCACCCTGCGCGACCTCCTCGTGGACGCTGGCATGCTGCCCGCTCCACCCATTGACCGGGCGGCCTTGGTGGCTACCCCTCGGGTCCAGCCACCGCCCGCCCCTGCGGCACAGCCCCAGTCCCAGCGCAAGGTCAGGCCAAAGAACGCGCCGCAGCGTCCCCTCCCGGACGGCCGTGCCGGCAAGCAGGTCGGCAACCGGGGCAAGAAAAGCAAGAAGAAACGCCGCTGAGTTACCAGTCGGCGTTCGCTTTCTTCTTGCCTGCGCGGGCGTAATTCACGTACACCTCGGTGGTGCTGATGCCCCGGTGGCGCAGCAGATCGCGCACCTCTATCAGGTCCTGCGTCGCCACATACATGCGGGTGCCCGCCGAGTGCCGCAGGCCGTGCACCTCCCGCCCCCCGTACTGCACGCCTGCGGCCGCGCACAGGCGCTTGACCGCCTTCTCCACGCCCCGGCGCGTGCGAATGGCCAGTACGAACTCCTTGGCGTGAGGCGTGGCGACCAGCCAGGTGCGCAGGGCGGCAGTGGCCGTCCGTGACAGCGGCACGTCCTGCCGCTTGCCCCCCTTGCCCTCCACGGTGACGTACGGCTCCCGCGCGTCCAAATGTACGTCCCCGCGCCGCAGGGTCAGCATCTCGTTGTTCCGCAGGCCGCAGTGGGCCCCCAGCAGGATGATCACGGCCTCCTGCATCCCGCAGACCGCGAGCAGCGCGGCGAGGTCCTCGTCGCTGTAGGGCTTGCGCTTCTCCCACCGGGGCACCGGGTCGGTGGGGGTTTTCACGTCCGTGAAGGGCGAGGCCTGCGTGGCGCCTGACCAGCGCAGGGCGGCGAACAGGTTGCGCGCGGCCGCGAGGCGCACCCGCACGCTGGCGGGGGCCAGCTTCTGTGCCTCCAGGTGGCGGGCGTACCGGAAGCCGTCACTCGCAGCTGGCCGCAGCAGGCTGACGCTGGCCGGCACGGCCCAGTCCAGGAACACGCCCAGGCCCGTGCGGTAGGCGATCAGGGTGTGGTCGCTCACGCGGGCGCCCCGGCCACCTTGGTTGACTAGGTATGCCTCCAGGATCGCCCACAGGGCGTCACGGTCCACGTCGCGGGCGGCGCGCACGGCCTCGCGCTTCAGGGCGTCCGGTTCCAGGCGGGCGATCCGATCGGCACGGGCCTGCAGGTCCAGGTTGTGGGCCATCAGCGCCAGTGTCATGCCCGAGAGCATACCCCTGAACGCGTGCAGCACGCATCCGCCACATCAAGCACCTCAAGGAGAGGACATGACGTACCCCTGGCTCCGCCACTGGTTGGCCCGACGACGCGCGGCCCGGCCCCTGCACCGCATTCCCGCCCGGCACCGCGTGCTGCATGCCCTGCGCGCCGGATACACCTACGTCAGCCAGATCAGTCGCGCTTATGCCGTGGGCATCAGTTTCGTGTGGGCCTGCCTGGACGATCTAGAAGATCGGGGCCTGGCTCGCAGTTGGCTCGAACAGCTGCTGCCAGATGCAGACCACCCCGCACGGCGTGGGTACCATCTGACCCTGGCTGGCACCGTGGAGGCACAGGAGGTGCTGGGCGATGGCGAGCAGGTGGACGTGGCGCTGGCCACCCTTGAAGCATTCGAGCGGGGCCAGACATGACGGTCATCGCGGCGGTGGTGCATGAGGGCACGGTGCATATGGGAGCGGACAGCATGGTCATCGGGGACCGGCCGGTCATGCAGGCGCACCCGAAGGTGTTGCGGCTCGGGCCCCTGCTGATTGGGGTGAGCGGGGCCATGCGGATACTGGATCTGCTGGAGTTCGGGCTGGACCTGCCAGAGCCAGGCCGAACAGAACGTCCGGACCGGTACGTGCGGTGGACGGTCGGTCGTGCCGTCCGTCAGCTCGTGCAGGAGGGCACACACGTGGACACCCGGCATGGGCGGGAGGACGCGGCCTTCGAAGCCCTGATCGGGTTTGAGGGCGCGCTGTACCTGCTGGGTTCTGACTTCGCGGTGACCCGGGTGGCCACGCCCTATGAAGCGATTGGGAGCGGACAGCGGGCGGCCCTGGGCGCGCTGTATGCCACAGACACCCTGGCGCCGGTGGCACGCCTGGAGGTGGCGCTCGCGGCCGCCGTGCAGTTTGACGAAAACTGCCGGCCCCCCTTCGGGTTCTGGGAACTGCCGCTGAGGGACGACCCGTGACCACCGCGACCCTCAATCCGTACCTCGAGGAGTTCCTGAAGTTTCAGGAGCTGCAGCGTGAACCCGGCATCCAGCGCGCGCCGCCGCCCCTTGATCACCTCCACGCACGGTGTGAGGCGTCGCCCAGCGCCCGCTCGGCCCTGACCCGGTACAAGGCCTTCATGTCGGGCAATACGCCTTTCCTCGCGGCCACCTTGGCGCGGGAAGTGCTGGTGCGGCTGTACAGCTGGGCGGTCCCGGACGACGCAGCGCTGATCACGATCGCGGCCCAGGGGCCGGTGGTGGAGATCGGGGCGGGCAACGGGTACTGGGCGAGTCTCCTGCGCCAGCGGGGCGTGACGGTGCACGCGTATGACCGTGCGCCCTGGGTAAACCTGCACACGGAGGTCCTGGTGGGGGAGGCGCGCCGGGCGGCTGATCACCCCGAGGCAACGTTGCTGTTGTGCTGGCCTCCATACGTGCTGCCGATGGCCGCGCAGGCGCTGGCGGCCTACCAGGGCGACACGGTGGTGTACATCGGCGAAGGCCAGGGCGGGTGCACGGCGGATGATGCCTTCCACGCGCAGCTGGCGGCACAGTGGCGGTTGGTGGTGGAGCAGGAGATTCCGCGCTGGGACGGCTGGCATGATCACTTGTGGGTGTACCAGCGTCAGTGATCTGGCGCGCTGCCTAGACAGGCTGCTGGTGGCTGATCACCCCCAGGACAGGCAGTGTGTGACACATGCAACGCATCATCCTGATCGCCGCTGCCGCCCTGATTCTCGCCGCCCTGATCATCGCGGTTCTTTCTCGGCCCACGCCCCGCGAGCCGGTCAATGTCACCACCTGCCGCACCTTCGTTGAGCGGCTGGGCTGGCGTGATCTGAAGGTTCAGGGCTCGGCCTTCGACAGCAAGGTGCAGGTGCTCTTGATCGGTACCCCGCCGGCCGGGGGGCTGCCGGATCTCCAGTGCCGTTTCAGTGATGGCCAGCTGAGGCTGGTTCGGGAGGTGGGGGGTCGGCAGTTGTACCCCTGAGCGGGGGCAGGTGCTGGTTGGGGGGAGGCGTTTGGGTCTTCTCCCCTTTCCATGGCGGCCTGACAAATAACACCAATTATGCGAACTCACCTGACTACAGAGGATTAACCAGACCGCCAAAGGCAATCGGCTGTGAATCCCTTCACTTATTCATTCCCTCAAAGGAGCACCATGACCACCCCCACCACCCCAGAGGCCAGCGCCCCTGCAAACGCCACGGCACCGGTCACCTCCACGGTCCTCGCCTACATCGAGGACCGCCTGAACACCCAGGCCCCCACCCACGACTACGGCGCCGGCTACTGCGCGGCCCTGCGAGACGTGCAGGAGAAACTCCAAGCTGCGCTCGCGCAGCACCAGCCCCTGGAGGCGCACGAGAAAGCCGTGCTCTGGGACGGCCTGATGGGCGCCGGTCGCCTCCGCGTCATGGGCTGGGCAGGCCCTGACGACGCGCCCACCCACATCGGCCTGGAACTGTGGGTGCGGTATCCCGGCTATGACTTCACGGAAAGCAACGCCCAGGCGCAGGCCTTGATTGCCGGCTTCGCCCGCGCGGCCGCCCACCCCCGCTAACCCACCCGCCTCTGCCCTGGCCCCAGCGCCAGGCGCCCTCACGAGGTCACCATGCTGCAGCCCACCCCCGGGCCCGCCTGCCCCCCGCAGGCGGGCCTGCCCCCATTCCAGGCCACCCTTGCCGGCAGTCTGAACATCGTCATCAACCTCGCCCAGACCAAAGGCAGCGACGCCAGCCGCTTCCAAGCCCTGCTGCCCCAGGTGGCCCAGTTCCCGCAGCTGGACCCGGAGCGGCACCTCAGCGCTGCCCAACGCGAAACCGCCCGCCAGGCCCTGCTCAGCACCATGACGCTGGTCGAGGGAGGCCTGGTCGAGGACCCCCACGGCGTCCTGACCCTGGACGCCTTGGACGCCGGCCTTGACCGGCTGACCGGCGCGGCGGCCGCAGGACTGCGCGCATGACCGAGTGGACCTTTTCCCCTTTGCAGTTCGTCCTGGTCCTGCTGGCCACCGCCCTGGGCAGCGGCTTGATCGGTGGCGCCGCCGTCGCCACCTACGTCGCCTGGCGCGCGGAGCAGGACGCCAGAGAGGCCGTGCGCCAGATCCGCACGCGGGAGGCCTGGGAGACACATGGCACCTGAGCTGCTGGATCTGGCGGCCGCCCTTGCCGCCGCTGCTGAAGCCCAGGACATCGGGGTCCTGGTGCTGCTCGCCACCCCCACCGAGGAAGGTGAGGACGTGCACGCCCACGTGCACGCGCCCGCTGATCTGGGCCACGACACGCTGCGCGAACTGGCGTGCGAGGTCCTGCAGGCGCGCACATGACCCTCGCGGCCCTCACGGATCTGCAGGTGGTGACACTGCTGTGCCAGACCTACCCAGAGCAGTTCATGCTGCTGGGCCTCAGTCACCTCTGGCCCGGCCCGCCCAGCGCGCCGCAGGTCAAGCATGCCCTGGCCCACGGCAGCAACCTGATCGTCTGCTCCCCGGCCGGCCACTGGCGCAGCGCTGAACTGGACTGGCAGGCGGACCACCTCGTCCCCACCCCGGATGAGTTCGGCCAGGGCCTCGGCGCCGTGCAGCGCCTGTTGGACGGTCAGGACCCCGTGCTGCTGATGGGCTGGACCCCCGCCGAGCCTCCAGACAACGCGTTCTGGGCCGTACTCGAGTTTCACCATCAGGAGGTCGTGCACCTGAGCCGCGCCCGCAGCCGCTGCCTGAGTGTTGCAGTCCTGCGCGCGGCCGCCGCAGCCACCCAGGCAGGCCACCTGCGCCGGCGGGACGCATGAGCACCCCTGCCCCTACCCCGGCCCGCACCCCGCTGCTGTGCCAGCGCTTCGTGGGCGTGTTCCTGCTGCAGGGGACCACAGCTCTTCCCGTGCGGTCCCTGCTCGTCAACTGGGGCGCTGGGTTCCAGAAAACGGGCATTTCCTGGCTGGCCGAGGACGAACTCACCGCCAGCCTGGAGGAGGGCGGGCAGGGCTACCGCGCCGTCCAGCACATCGCCAGCCAGCTGAGACTGCGCCTGACCGTGACCAGCGCTAGCACTGGCCTCGTCAGTGCCAGTCTGGAACAGGTCAAGGACGGGCTCCTTCTGCTGGAGCACGGGCGGCACGCGAACGCCAGTGTCGCCGCGCTGCGTGCCCTGGGCGCGGCCACGCACGCCTGGGGGCTCCGGGCCCCGCCATGAGCGGCCCCGAACCGCCCGGCGCCAACCGGCTGGCCAAAAGCCTCGCGGCGCTGCTGCGCAAGAGCCGATCATCTGGGGATCCGGAGTCAATGGTGCTGCATAACGGCCTGCACGTGCAGGTCGAGACGGTGCACGAGGACGTGCTCCGCCTGTGGCGCAAGGCGGGCCATCCCAGCCCGGACGAGGCCGCCACGGTGGCCACCGCCGTGGGCTGGGCCGTCTATGACGCGGACTGGGAGAGCACAGAGGGCACCCGGTACCTGGTGGTGCGCCAGCGCCCGGAGGTCGAGGACGATCACCCGGACGACGTACCGCCCTGGGAGGACCGCCCACCCGTCGTCCTGTCTGGCGTGCTGTTCGCCGTGCCGGAGCCGCACCCATACCCGGAGGTGGCCCAGCGCCTGCGCCGCTCGTACACCCCACCGCGTGGGCGGTTCATGTGCCACCGGGACGAGCTGAGCGCGGCGGAACAGAGCGAGTTTGCATGGTTCGTGCTGGACCGTCTGCCTAAGGCCGAGAAACGGCATGAGCACGCCCTGACCCATTACGCGCAGCGGGTGCTGGGCTTGCGGCAGCTGCTGCACTGGCGGGGCCTCACCCGTGAGCAGGCCCGGACAGTCATGCGCGCTTGTGCGGCGCAGTACCCGCTGGCCCGGCCAGAAAGGCCGTAGAGGACGGTCTGCCGCAACTGTTTGTACAGCACGATTCCCAAAACAGCGTGATACTCTGCGACTACCCCGGTAAGGCACCGATAGACACTGCCTGAAAGGCGATCGCCCAGTGCTGGAAACACTGAGCGATCACAGTACGCAGAGTTTTTGACAGGGCTCTGAACCATCTGGCTTCCACTGGAAGTCAGCGGCTTACCCGTAGTTTAGACGGTCTACGGGGTGCTGGTCAACGTGGCCAGCAACAGCGCGAGCTGAAGCCCATCGCCACCTGAGGAGGTGGAACCGTCCGAGGACACCCACATCGTGAGCGCCAGAAAAACGGTCGGCTTCGAGCTGCCGAACTATACGCAGAGTCCGAACGTGCTGTTCGACGACCTGCTGCCAGTCATGAGCAATGCCGAACTTCGGGTGACCTTGGTACTGATCCGGCTCACCTTCGGCTGGCACCGTGAACGATCGGACAAGATGAGCAACAAGGAAATCGCCAAGCTGGCCGGCATCAGTCCCAACAGTGCAAAGACCGGGATCAGCGAAGGCATGCGGCGCGGCACCATCAAGCGTTACAAAGCCAAGGATGAACTCAATCGGGAGGTGTTCCGATACGGGTTGCGCCTGGCGACCGGCATCAGCACCGAGGAGTTCGTGCGCGAACGAAAAACACCAGTTTCTCTCGCGCCAGACGACGTGCAACCGGGTTCACGTAGCCAAATTTTGGCCACGTCAAAATTTGCCCGCATGACCCGGCCGTATAGCCAAATTTTGGCCATATGCCCCGTGACTTCATATGGCCAAATTTTGGCCACGTCTTATAAGGAACAAAGAAACATCCTTGTTAAAAGAAAAAAAGAAGAGGGAAACGCTGCTGGCGAGCGGACTTCCAGACCACCGCAACACGTCTCTCTTCCCGTGGAGGATGAGCAGGGCAAAGACACCTCTGGCGTGGAAGGCGAACCCCGGCCCCCCACGGCCCTCACAGCCCCGTCAGGCGAAGCGGCAGGTGGGGACATGGGAAGTCCAGCCGAGGACCTTGAAAAGGTTCCGGCGGCGGGCGGCGCGGCTGACCCGGTGGTCAGTTGGGACCCGGCTGAGACGGACAGCCTGATCGACGATTACATGAACGGCCGCTGGCTCCAGCCCTGGACACCCCGGGGCAGCGCCCAACAGAACCGGCCCATGGTGCAGGAGGTCACCAAAGACGGCTTCCGGCGCACCTGGGTGGCGGAATACCTCAGCCCCGATCAGGTGGAAGCCATCGCGGACGAGGTACGGGCCTACCGCGACGGTCTCATGGCCAAAGCGCCTGACCCAAGCGTGCGCGTGTACACCTTCCAGCACTACCTGAATCAGACCCTGCAGGAGCGCGTGACCGCCATCCGCCTGCTGCGGCGCCAGGTGGAAGATGCGCAGCCTCAGGGGGCTGTGGCGGCCCCGCCAGTGGCGGATCTCGCTCCACCTGAGCCGGACCTCGAGGGCCCGCCGCCTGTGCCCTTCAACCCGCATGCGACCGGCGCGCAGTGGTACCGCCGCACTGACGGCGCACCTGTCACGATCGCCGAGGTCCGGATGGTCAGGGTCGGCAAGGGTGAGCGGCAACGGTTTGTCATGAGCGATGACCCGAAACAGTTGCTGGACGTCCTGCAAATCACCACCCGGTACAGCCTCACCCCGTTGGAAAGCACAGGGAGCTGACATGCCCACGCCCATGCCCCACATGGCCCTGGTGACCGTGACCGGCTGGCCACGCCCCACCGACACTGGCATTCAGGTCGGCCACCTGCAGATCCATACCCGCTGGCGCCCAGGTCCTGAGCCCGGCCGCGTGACTGTGCGCGCCTACCCGCAGACCCGCCCAGACGGCAGCCTGCACCGCCTGTACGCCTTCCCCAGCAACATCCACCGGGCTCGAATGCCGAACGGCACAGGTCTCACCGTGGTCGGCCAGCTGCTGCGCATCGATCGCAACGAGGGCCTGATCCGTGTGAAGGTTTGCCCGGGGATGGCAGACACCGAACCGTTCGTGGTGACGATGCAGGCCAGCAGCGAGGTCCTGGCATTCGACCCGGGCACGTTCAGCGTGCGGGTGACGGGGCGCGTCTTAAACCTGCGCTGGGGCGTGCTGCTCGCGGATCAGGTGGCCCCGGTGTACGCGCCGGTGCCCGAGCGTTGGCACCGTCATCGGGTGGCCAGGCCCCCGCAGGTTCGGGCGCTCCTACAAACCGCTGCAGACTGACGCTGACGCGGTTTCTCGCCCGAGTAAAATCCCTCACTCGCCGTCTCCGGGCGTTCAGCCAGGATGCGGTCCATGCGCCCTTTATTGATTTCTACCCCACCCACCGCCCCCACTGACCAGACCACCGCACTGGTCTCCCTGGTCTTCCCAGATGCCCTGGCCCCAATCGGCCATGTGGTGCGCTTGCAGAGGCGCGACTACCAGATCAAGGACCTGCGCCTCCTCGCGGACGGCCAGGTCGAACATCAGCTGCGCCCCTGCTGAAGGGGCCACGCCGCGCCCCAGAGGGCGCGTTCCCTCCCCCGTTCTGGCCCTCCCGGCCGGCGCGGGGCTTTTCGTTGGAGGTGCCCCATGACCGCCCCCGATGACCTGACCCTGGATCTGCGCGCGCTGCAGGCCGAGGCCGACGAGGAACTCAACCGCTACGGCCCCGAGGCCCCCGGCGCCCAGCAGCGCCTGCAGGCCCTGACCCGCCTGGCCCCGCCCAGACCGCTGGACATGGACACCGTGCTGCGCGCCTTCGGGGCGGACCTGTGACGATCGCCCGCGAGAATGCCCTGCCCTACCGCCGCCGCATCCCCGGGCCCGACCCGGCCCAGCCCTTCACCGTGCTGCAGGGCGTGGCCGTGGTCATCGGCCTGCACGACAGCGTGACCCTGCCGGCCGGCGCGACGTGGCCCGGCACGTGGCGGCTCAGCCCGGAGGTGCAGTCCCAGCTGCAGCCCTGGGAAACGCGGCTGCTCGGCAACACGGTGGTCACGCCCTGGACGCCCACGCCGCGCGAGGTGGAATTCGCCGCCGCCCTGGTGGTGGCGCAGCTGCTGCGCGGACGGTCGCCCTTACCGGAGCGGCAGGCCCTGCTGCGCCACTGCCTGCCCGCGACCGGGCAGGCAGAACCGGGGCACAACCTCGACACCCTGGGTGCCGCCCTGGCGGTGAGCCGCAGCACCCTGCGCGGCCTCTCGCCCTGACCAGCCCCCGCCCCGTTCGCCTGGCGCGGTCCCCTTCACAGCTGGAAGGGGGCCGCGCCCCTGCTTCTGGAGGTGATCCCCATGCTGCCCGAGTACTCAACCTGCCCGCCGCATCTGGCCAGCCGCACCACGCTGAAGAAACTGGGGCTCTCCCCCACCGAGGGCCCGGTGGCCACCCTGCGCTACCGCACCCCGGCGGGGTGGGCGAGCTGCAACCTCTACAGCCGCCAGGCGACGCGTTCCCAGAAGGACGCCAACGCCGCGAAAAAGCGCCGTCTGGCCAACCTGGGCGGGCAGTTCTCGATGTTCCCGGCGAGGGACGAGTGAGGTTCGCCCGCGAGGTCCGGGCGCCGGCCGGGGCGGCGTGTCAGGCCTGCCTGAGCTGGGGGCAGCATCTGCCCCCCAGCGCCCTGCGCGCCGAGGTTCCTGGTGCCAGCACCTTCCGCAATTGCCGGCGACCCCGCCACGTGGCGTACAGCGGCGAGGTCACCGCCTATGGCCGCACCCTCTACACCCACCCGGACGGCCGCTGCGCCGATTTCACCCCAAAAGGAGACCCCGTAACTTGACCCGCCCCCCGCTCGTGATCAACCCGTTTGCCCTGTCCCCTGAACATCACCTGCTGCGGCGGCTCAACGACCGCGAGCCCACCACGCTTCTGGACGCCGTGGCGCGCGTCGTCCAGCTCTATCCCCAGTTCACCGTGCTGGGCTGCGCCGCGCCCGGTCAGGACCCGCAGCCCAGCGCAGCCGCCATGCGGGCCTGGGACGCCATCGCCCGCGAGCCCTGGACCCGGGCGGTGCGGCAGGGCCACCGGCACGGCCTGGTGTTGACCGGGCAGGGCGAACTGCGCCTGCAGGACCTGTGGCACCGCGAGGTGATCACCCCCTACCTGCGCCGGGTGGAGCACGACCTGGGCGAGGGCGCCGCCCGGCAGGCCGCCGCCGAACTGGCCCGTGAACGCTAACCCCTTTTCTCCCTGGAGGTTGAGATGACCCTGATCCGCATTCTGGTGGTGGCCCTGATCGGCACCGTGGTGGCCGCGCTCGTGCGCTCCTTTCTTCCAGAGTCCGTTCGGCCGTGGGGTGGGCCGCTGGTGGCGTTGCTGGTCAGCCTGGGCCTGTCCCTGCTCTGGCACCGGCGCGCCCAGCGGCGCCAGGCGGTGCAGGCCATGTCCGACCGCGTCGCGCAGCGCCTGCGCGAGATTCAGGCGGACCTGCACGTGGCCCGGACCCGCCCCGGGGCGCAGGGCACAGTCATCGTCGCGGCCCTGCAGGCCGAGCGCGTTGCGGTCCAACGACAGGCGGATCAGGTCCTGCTGGGCCAGGTGCGCCCGCAGGCGGTGCCAGGGCCGCGCCCCACCATCGCCTGGCTGCCCGAGCCGGTGCACCACACCCCGGCCAGCGCCGGCGGTCAGGCGAGCCGCGCGACGCCCCGTGGTGGGGCCGCACCCCGGACATCCCGCCCAGCCCATACCTCTGAAACCAGCACCAGCACGGAGCCCTTCTTCCTGCCGGCGGCGTCGCTGGACTCCGTACCGGAGTCTGTGCCTGCCCCCGTTGAGGACCGGCCCAGCACGTCCACCCCGGACACGCCCAGTTCGGGGGGAAGTGATTCGGGTGGTTCGGGCAGCAGTGACAGTGGCAGCGCCAGCAGCGACGGGGGCGGCTGGTGACGGCAGTGCGGTGGTTCACGCTGGCGCTGTATCTGTTCACCGTGGTGCGCAGCACGGGCACCGTGGCGGGCAGCCTGGGCTGGGCACTGGCGTTGGGCTGGCTGCTGCTGTGCGTGCTGCTGGCTCGGCCTGTGGTGGTCCTGCTGGGCCGGTACCCGACCCCCCTGAGCCTGCCGCGCCGGCCGGGTCTGGGGCGCCTCTCCCTCCTGATCGTGTGTAGCTTTCCCGTGCCTGTGGTGCCGGCGGCCGCCCTGCTGATCTTTACCACCTCGGCCCTCACGGTCCTGGTGTTCAGCGACGACATCGACCGGTGGCGGAAAAAGCTCAGCCGCCGGGTGCAGCGCTGGCGCCAGGGCTTCCGCTGGACGCGGCCGGTCATGGGGGGCGCGTGACCGGGCCGCTGCGGGCCGACATCGCGCTGCTGGCCGATGGCAACCCGGCCCGCCCAAGTGACCGGCACCGTGCCGGCAAAGCCGCGCAGCGCCTCCTGGCAGCCTGCACGAACGTGGAGCGCGCCCAGGTCCTCGCCTTTGTGCACGGCCATCAGTCGCGGCTGGGCCTGCAGCAGCCCACCTGGCTCTACCAGATGGCGGGTCTGCTGATGGCGCGCAGCACGGGCACGGTGCCGGAACGGGCCGCATACGTCCTGGGCACGCTGCGCGCCCGGTTGATCGTGGCCCTGGGCCTGCGCGCGCGAGGGGCGCGGTAATGGCGCGCTGGGTGCTCATGGACGGCGAGTCCATGCGCCGCCGCTTCTACGTCGAGGCCCCGACCCGCGACGCCGCCGCTGAGCTGTGGGCGAAAAACCACGCCCGCTTCCGCCACTATCCGACCCGGGTGACGCCGGCCGGGGGGCACTGGTACGACGTGACCCACACCATTGATGGCCAAGCGTGTCCTATGCCCCGGTTTCTGCGCGTGGTGCGGGCCCCGGACCAGTCCCGGCGGGGGTTGGACGAGGCCTCGGCCCAGGGGGCCGTCGCCGCGCACTTCGGTCCTGGCTGGGCGCTGACGGAAATGGCGCTGTACGCCGACCCCCGGCACTACCGGGAGCAGGGCCGCGCCGATCTGGTGCTGCTCCCGGACAGCGGGCCCAGCGTGGGCGTGGAAATCAAAACGGACCGCGATAGTTTGTACCGTTGCAAGCGGCAGGTGCCGCTCTACGACGTGCTGGTCGCGCGCCGGTACCTCGCCACCACGCCGCGTCACATCGAGAAGGCCCTGACCTTTCTGCCGGAGGCCTGGGGCGTGCTCGTGCTCTGCCCCGACACGCACGCCGTGCTGGAGGAGTGCCGCGCGCCCGAGCCAGGACCGGATTGGGTCACCACGGCATACCTGATGCGCGAACTCTGGAGCCAGGAATTGATCCCGGCGCTGCTCGCCACGGGGATGCGCGCCACGCCAGCACGGCGTATGAGCAATGGCCAGCGCGCCCACGCCCTGCTGCAGCACCACGGGGACGCGGCGGCGCGCGCCCTGACCCTGGACCTGCTCTCGCGCCGCACCGGCACGCGCGTGACCGCCACGCGCCTGGAGAACTCATGCCAGACGTAATTTACAAATATCCGCTTAGCCTGCTGGAACCCACCGAACTGGACTTGCCGGACGGCGAGGTCACGCATGTGGGCGCACAGAACGGGCAGATCTGCTTGTGGATACGCCATGCCCAGGCGGCCCCTGCCACGCGCCGCTGCACCTTCATGGTGGTCGGTACGGGGCAGCCCTTCCCCACCACTATGACGTCCCTGGGGACGGTGCAGATGCCGCCGTACGTCTGGCATGTCGGCCTGCTGCGTGAGCAACCCCTATGAACGCGCCTGCCACGAATGACGTTCCCAGCGCGTTCCGCGTTCGTCAGACCATGAACAGTCAACTCCAGCCAGAGGCGCAGGACCAGCTGAGCAGGCTGGCCAGGGACATTGACGCGGCGGCGGCTGTGCACGAGTACAGCCTTGAGGTCTCCCAGATGGCGCCTGGTGTGGTGCGGGTGCTGCTGGCACGCGGGTTTGAGGTGCGTCACCATCAGCGCCCGAGTGGTGAGACCTGGACAGTGGGCTGGCGGTACCCGGGCCGGATCACCCTGTGGCAGCGGCTGCGTGCGGCCCTCGCTGCTTACCGGGACCCCGCTGCGGTCGGCATTCCGCAGGTCGTCACGCGGGAATCGCCCCCATTCGCCCCCCCGAGCGCCTGTGGCACGCCGCTGGTGATCACGCCACCCGAGACAGGCCCGAGGAAGAAATAGGCCGTGTACCGCTTTCCGCCGATGACCCGGGAGCTGGTACCACCGCCTCCCCGCTCCTTGCACAGGCGGGCGCTGCACCGCGCGGCCCTGCAGGCCCGCCTGACCCCCAGCCGGACCTGGTTGTTGCTGGAGCTGTGGAGGCGCCTGCCCTGGTCGGACGTTCGCGGGTGGGTCCTGGACCGCCGTGGGCGTCTCGGGTACTGGCGCCTCGTGTACAGCTCCCTGCGCGTGCAGTGGACCCCCACCGGGCTCTCCTGGACTGAACTCGCTGCCCTGCCCCCTGCGCCCCTGCCCTTCACCCTGCGAGGTTTCCATGAAAAAGCACTTCCACCTGCCCCTGCTTGCCGCCCTCCCCGCCCTTCTCGCCGCCTGTGGACCAGATGAGGTCGACACGGATGGGTACGGCCGCAGGGCTTTCAAAACCGAAACGGAATGCCGGGTGGCGTACAAGCGCGAACGCTCTCGCGGCCTGACCAACCCTTGCTCGGGAGAGCGCGTCGGCAGCAGCAGCCGCGTGATCTATTTCGGGCCGTACACCAGCACGTCCAGCAGCGGCACCCGGTACCTGGACTACACCAGCGCCGGCAAGGTGTCACAGAACGGCCTGAGCGTCTCCCCCACCGGGCGGGTCAATACGTACACCGCGCCCACTGTGTCGCGTGGCGGCTTCACCACCAGTGCCCGGGCCAGCGGCTCTGTCGGCAGCTGATGGGCCGGGTGGCGCCCCGACCGCCCCTGCCCCCCTACCGAGCGCTCACGCAGTCCGCACTACCCGAGCCGTTCTGCACCCTGCGCTGGGGTGCCACCCGGCTGGTGCTGCTGCTCGGGCCCTGGGCGGTCAAGTTGCCCAGCCCCGCCACGTGGCGCAGCTTCCTGCAGGGCCTCCTGGCGAACGATCAGGAGGCCCGCTTCGCGTTCGCGGATCTGGACTGGCCCCTGTGCCCCGTGCTCTGGGCCCTGCCCGGCGGCGCCGTCCTGGTGCAGCGCCGCGCCCGCCCCCTGACCGAGGCCGAATTCGCCGCGCTGCCCCGCGAGGCCTGGACGGACCTGCAGGACCTGGTCGAGTGGAAGCGTGACTCGTTCGGTGTCGTGGACGGGCAGATCGTCGCGGTGGACTATGGCTGAGCGGCGCCGCTACCGCTGGCTGACCGAAGGCGAGACCTACCTGTTTCAGATGGACGCGCGCAAGACCGGCGTGCCTGAGTGCCGGGGCCAGCGCGTCACCCTGCTGACCCTGTCCGCCCCACGCGCGGCCTTTCCCGGCTCGCGCAACGTCCTGATCCGCTTTCCGGACGGGCTGATCATGATCACTGTCCCGGGCGTGCTGCGCCCCCTGCCCAAGGAGCCCCCCATGCACACCACCGCCCCCGAGGTCCGCCCATGAGTGGCCGCGACCGCCGTCAGGCCCGTCGGGCCATCGAGCAGCACCAGCACCGCCCCGCCCTGGCCAGCCCACCCCCACCCGCCGCCGGGGTCCTGGGGGAGCCGATCGGCGCCGCCGCGCCCCTGCTGCGCCAGGACGCGCCAGGGCCCGCCGCCTCTCGCCCAACCCCGCCACCCCAGGCAGTGGCCGTGCCCGCGCCCCGAGTGGTGGCTGAGCCGGGGCCGCCCCCGACCACCGCCGAGCATGTGGGCAGCGCCCCCACCCCCGTGCCTTCCCTGGAGGCGCTACTGCAGCAGCGCTACCCCAGCCCTCCCGCGCCGGATCTGCCCCCGCCCCATGAGCAGGCCCAGGATCTGCGCGACCTCCTGGCGCCGCCCAGCCCGGCCGCCGCCGAGCAGCTACGCGCCCTGGGCATCACCGTGCCCACACCCCTGCCCGCGCACCTGCCGCTGCACCAGAGATTGCTGTTCGAACTGATCAAGGTGCACCTCCAGATGGGCCAGGATTACTACCCGCTGGACCGGCTGCACAGCGACCTGCCACAACTCAAAGAACTGGTGGGTGAGGTGCTGGCCTTTGAGCGCCCGCAGGGCGGTGCAGCGTGACCCTTCCTGCTTTGCCTGAAGCCACGCGGCACAGCCTGCGCACGGATTTGCGCCGCGTGGTGCAGCAACACCTCACCGCCTCTCGTGCCGTGGAGGTTCTGGGCGACCCGGAGGCCTGGACGTTCCATGCCACTGGCGAGCGGACCTGCACCACGCTGAATTGGCGCACCCCCGAGGGGTGGCATGTTGAAGTCCTAGTGTCGTTCAAACAGGAAGGCCAGGCCTGGTCTGGCCCCTGGGGCAGTGCCGCCACCTTCCGCCAGGACGGGCACCAGCTGGACCAGGAGAACACCAACGACCTCGCCCTCGTGCTGGAGAACTGCGCCCACCAGGTGCACGGCACCCGCGAGCGCAGGGAGGGCGAGGACTGGCGGGTCTGGTACGGCGAGGCAGACGATGAGTGAGGGCCCGCGCGCCCGCGTACCTGTGCCCAAAGTGCTCCCCTGCCCGGTCAAGGGGTGTTGCGGGCCGCGTGAGGTCCCAGTGGACGCCTCGCGCGCCGCGCAGGTTCTGGTGTGCCCGTGCGAGCAGCGCAGCCCACTGACCCTGACCCGCTCCGCACGGGGTCAGTGGGGCCTGGCGGAACTCCGGCCCCTGCCCGAGCACCGCGAGGCGCACAACCTGATCGCGCGCGCCCTTATGACCGGCCAGGTGTACCGGGACCGCACCGCCAGACGGCCCGTCGACCGCGCCCCGGACGCGCCCAGCGCCCAGATGGTTGAGGCGTATCAAGCCAGTTACAGCGTCGCGGTGCAGGCCTGCACCGCCCTCAGTCAGGGGCTGGTGGCGGACAGTCGCCGCCTCGCCGAGCGCGCCCTGGCCCTGCACGCTGCCTACCAGGCGCACGCCCGCACCGTGGCCCGGCGCCGCACGGCAGACGTGAAAACTGGCCGCTGGCACAACGGTGAGTGCTTCTGGGTGGAACTGGCGGTGCCGGACCCTGCGCAGCCAGATGCAGGCCCGGTGCGCCGCCGCTTCACCTTCCCCTTCCTCGCGGTCTGGGGCACGGCCCTCACGCTCCCGGAAGGGCGGGAACGCCGTGGCGATGAAGCGGAAATCCAGCAGGGCAGCCATACCCTGGCCCTGCTCAACGGGCCGGACATTGAGCGGGCCAGTGGCCTGCCCGTGGGGCCGGACGGCTGGCGGCAATTGCTGGATCTGCTTACGCGCTTCGAGTCCGGCAAGCCGGGGCAGGCGCCCGATCCACTGGAACTGGTCTGGTACAGCGAGAGTGGCAAGCTCACCCTGCGTCGCCACATCCGGCAGCGGTACCCGCGTGCCGTGCTGGCGCTGGAAGCGCTCCGGCGCGTGCTGACCCCTGTACAGCCCGCCTCGCGCGACCAGGACCTGGCCTTCGAATTGGACGACGAACCGGAATGGGTGGCCGATGCTCTCTCCCCGCCTGACCTGGACGATGAGATCTTGGAGTGAGGCCCGTTGACAGCCCGCGTACAATCGCCTATTTTTTTCTTACTGTGCACAACCTGTTTTAAATGCTACCGGCGCTGAAAAAGCGCCGTTTTGTTGTGCGCCCCAACACACCACTCATGCCCCGGCCTTCCCCGGGGCGTTTCTTTTGGAGGCCTCTTCTGACCCCACGCCTGCTCAATGATCAGGTCGAACTGGTGGAACTCGACCAGCTGCGCCCCCACCCGGAGAACCCAAACCGCGGCCGCCCTGAGGACATCGCCCATTCCATTCGTCAGAGCGGCTGGTGGGGCACCGTGACCGCGCAGCGCGGCACGAACCGCATCCTGGTTGGCGAGCACCGCTGGAAAGGCGCGCAGCTCGCTGGCCTGACGCACGTGCCCGTGTTCTGGGTCGACGTGGACGACGATCAGGCCCGCGTGATCCTGCTGGCGGACAACCGCTACGCGGAACTGGCCACGCGCGACCCGGAGGCCCTGCGCCAGCTGCTGGAGCACCTCGCCGGCGCCGGGCGCCTGGACGGCACTGGGTACACCGCCGTCGACCTGCAGGCCTTAATTGCCGAACTGGACGGCGAGGTGAAGCGCGAACTCCTCACCGACGAGGACGACGTGCCCACCCTGCAGGCGCGCACCATCGCCCAGCCCGGCGACCTGTGGACGATCGGGGAGCACCGCGTGGGCTGCGGGGACAGCACCGACCCCGCCCAGCTGCGGCGCGTGCTGGGCGACCGGCAGGCGGACCTGATCTGGACCGACCCGCCCTACAACGTGAACTACGAGGGCAAAACCAAGGACCGCCTGAAAATCGAGAACGACGCCATGACGCCCGAGCAGTTCCGCTCGTTCATGAATGCGTCGATGGCCTCCATGATTCAGGCGGTCAAGCCGGGCGGATGCATCTACGTGGCCTACGCCGAGCTGGAGTGCGAGACCTTCCACGCCTCGTTCCGCGCCGCCGGGTTCAAATACAGCCAGACCGTGGTGTGGGTGAAAAACGCGGCGGTGATGGGCCGACAGGACTACAACTGGCGGCACGAGCCCATGCTGTACGGCTGGCGGCCCGGCGCGGGGCACTACTTCGCCCAGGACTTCACGAACACCACGGTGATCGATGACAGTGTGGACCTGGCCAGCCTGAGCAAAGCCCAGCTCCTGGAGCTGCTGCAAGCCATTCGTGATGGCAGCACCGTGATCTACGAGCAGAAGCCGAACCGGAACGACCTGCACCCCACCATGAAGCCGGTCCGGCTCGTGCGGCGTCTCATGCTGAACTCCAGCCGACCCGGTGAACTCGTCCTGGACCCGTTCGGGGGCTCAGGCACCACCCTGATCGCCGCGCACCAGGGCGGCCGGGTCGCGGCCTTGAATGAGTTGGACCCGCAGTACGTCGACCAGATCATCCGCCGCGCGCAGGAGGCGACGGGGATGGTCGCCACGCGCCAGGACGGCGCAACATTCCACGAGGTTGCCCGGGAGGTGGCCGCATGAACGCACCCAAAGTCATCAGCCACGCGCTGGCCGAGCACCCCCTGAGCCACCTCGTCACCCTTGCGTGGGACCGCAACCCGCGCCGGCACGATCTGGAGGCCATCGCGGCCTCTCTCGGAAAATACGGATACAACGACCCCATCCTGATTGACGTCACGTCCGACCGGATCGCGTCGGGCCACGGCGTGCTGGCCTCGCTGCTGATCCTGCAGGCGGACGGGGGCCCAGCGCCGGCCAACGTGACGGTGCGCGGTGAAGAGTGGTACGTCACCTGCGTGCACGTCAAGCTGGCCCCGGGCGCGGTGGAGGGCTACGCCCTGGCCGAGACCCGGACCCGCGAACTCGGCGCCTGGGACGACGCCCTGCTGCTGGACGTGCTCTCCGAGCTGAGCGCCATCGACCCCACCCTGTACGGTACGGGTTTCACGCCCCAGGACCTCGAAGCCCTGACCGCGAAGGTGGGGGGCGAGCTGCCCGCCTCGTTCCACGAGGTGCCGGACCCCGTGCTGCCCCCACCCGGGGCCGTGCCCCCGCAGGCCTCCACTGGCCCCGCGCCCGCCGCTGCGGCCAGCGTCGCCAGTTCACCCGGCCAGCACGTTCCCGCGCCCCTGCCCGAAGCGCCGGCCGGCACGCGCCTGATCATCTGCCCGCACTGCCAGGGACAGATCCAGGCATGACGCGCCCCAGCTTCCTTCACGTGCCAGCCTACCCGGGGCTGCTCGAGCAGGCCTGGCAGGCCGCGCTGGCCCCCCGGGCGCCGGACGCCCCGACGGTCATCAGCACGTTTGCTGGACGTGGAGGGAGCAGCACCGGCTACCACATGGCCGGGTACCGCGAGTTGCTCGCCGTGGAGTGGGACGCGCACGCCGCCGACACCCTGCGCCTGAACTACCCGCACCTGGATGTGTACCACGGCGACATCGCGCAGCTGAGCGTGGCCGAGGTGTTGCGCCGCACCGGCCTGGCGCCGGGCGAACTCGACCTGTTCGACGGCTCGCCGCCCTGCCAGGGCTTTTCCACGATGGGCCAGCGTCAGCTGGACGACCCCCGTAACCAGCTGTTCCGCCAGTTCGTGCGGCTGGTGGACGGCCTGGCGCCCCGGACCTTCGTGATGGAAAACGTGCGGGGCATGGTGGCCGGGCCGATGCGGCAGATCTACGGTGAGGCGCTCGCCGCCCTGCGCGCGGCGGGGCCCGGGTACCGCACCGTGAGTGGCATCCTTGTGGCCTCGCAGCTCGGCGTGCCCCAGGCTCGCGGCCGCCTGATCGTCATCGGCGTGCGGGAGGACCTGGGCCTGCAGCCCACCCTGCCGCGCCCGCAGACGCGGCCGGTCACGGTGCGCGACGCCCTGTACGGCCTCTCCAACACACCACAAGGCATGAAGCTGCAGGACCACTGGATTCCCGTCTGGGCGCGCATCAAGCCGGGGCAGTCGTTCAAGGCGATTCACCCGAAGGGGCACCTGTTCAGCCACATGAAGATCTCGCCGGACCGGCCCAGTCCGACGATCCTCAAGACCGTGGGCGTGACGTGCGACGGCCGCGCGAACGCCGGGCTGTACCACTGGCGCTGGCCGCGCCTGATGACCATCCCCGAACTCAAGCGCCTGGGGAGCTTCCCCGACGCCTACCAGTTCGCCCGTGCCGGCGATGAGGTGGACGACTTCATTGCCGCCTGGAACGGTATCGGCAACAGCGTGCCGCCCCTCATGACCCGCGCAATCGCGCAGCACATCCGAGGCACCATCCTCCGGAGGTAGTGGCGTGGGCCGAAAAGTGCTCCCTGGACGCTTTACAGATCTGGCGGCGTTCGTGCTGCAGTGCGAGGCCCTGATCCGGCGCGAGGGGCCGGGCGCCACCGTGGTGATTCACTGGTCTGGCCCTGCGCCCCGCTCCGGCCGCCGCGAGATCGCCCCGGGCGGCCTTTACGCGCGGCACCTCGGCCCCACCCCGGACCAGCCCGGCTGGCGGGCCTATGAGGTGGGCGCCCAGGCCTTCGTGGCGGCGGCGGCGCAGCACCGCCTCGTGGAGTGGCGGCCCCGCCCTAAAGCCCCGCCCTGATCCCCCTTCCCCAGCGGCCCGCCTCCCCCGAGCGCGGGCCGCGCCCCTGTTCCCCTGAGAGGTGACCCCTATGGCCCTACGCGGGCGGAAAACCAAACTCACCCCCGCCCTGCAGGAGAAATTCATCCGCGCGGTGCGCGCCGGCAACTGCGTCGAGACCTGCTGCGACTACGTCGGGATCAACCCCGACACCTACTACGAGTGGCAGAAGCGCGGCCAGCAGGGGGGCGCCGCCAACGAGATCTACCGCGAGTTCCGCGCGGCGGTCCTGGACGCCCAGGCCAGCGCCGAGATCGAAAGCGTGGCCCGCATTCGCCTGTCCGGCCAGAAGGGCAACTGGCGGGCGGATGCCTGGTACCTGGAACGGCGCCACCCCGACCGCTGGGGCCGCCAGCGCGTGGAGGTCACGGGCAAAGACGGTGCACCGTTGCACCCACCCGCCCCCACCCACCTGCCCCCCGACGCGCCCTACGAGGACGTCATGGCGGCCTACGACCGCCTCATCAAGGAGGAACCATGATCCGAGCTCTGTTTCAGCTCCTGCGCCAGCGCCTCTCCCCACCGCTCCCCCAGACCCCTGCAGCTCCTCTGGTGCCGCCAGCGGTCCCCTCTGGCCACCACGATGACCAGCCCTCTGCGGCTGAGCGCATCCTCAAGACTTTTGGGGAACAGATCGTGGTGCTGTGCCCCCGGCGCGATGACGCGCTCTCCGCCCTGGACGCGGCAGGCATCAGCCCGGTTGGCATTGTCATCGTGACCTCGCCAGAGGACCTGCGTGGCCTGAGGCACACCTTGGTGATTCACCGGGTGGGTCGGCCTTTTGCCCGGGATGGAGAGGCCCGGTTGCAGGCCATCTTGGCGACTTCTGGCGTGAAGTACCGCCTGTACTTCGGTCTCTAACCTCACTCCACGTCACCCCAGGAGGTGAATCATGCCCCGTGCGGCCAAGTCCCCTGCTTCGTCCAAGCGGGGTAGCACCAAACCTGCAGATAAGAAGGTCCAGGCGTCCGCCAAGGCAAAGCAACCTCAGGTGGAAGCGGCGCCCCCGCCCGCGCCGCCTGAGCTGACCCCTGCCGCCCAGGACTTCATGGCGAAGTACGAGCGCTGCTCCCCCCAGGAGCGCCGGTTCGTCATGGCGAAACTGGACTTCAAAAACAACACGGAAGCGGCGAAAGACGCCGGCTACAGCGAGCGCACCGCCAAGGAGCAGGGAAGCCGCCTGTTAACCCGTGTTCACGTCAGCGAGGCAATCCGGGCGGGCTGGATTGCGCGCGGATACACGCGCGAGAGCCTCCAGGCCGCCATTCACGAGATGCTGGAATTCGACCCGGGCGAGGTCACCTCCTACGTGAACGAGAAGGTGACGGACTGGGAGGAGGTGCTGGCCAGCACCGTCCTGGCCGACGTCCGGGCGGAACTGGAAGCGGCAGAGGACATGCTGCGCGCCTTACCTCCGGTGCCGAAGAAAAAGCGGGGGCAGCCGGACGAGCCCGACCCCTATGAGGTGGAGCGCGCCACCCTAGAGCGCGAGGTGGCCCAGTTGCGCCGGCGGGAAACGACGCTGGCCATTCAGGTGCGCAAGAACCCGGACGTCACGGTGCTGGAACCGCGTACCCGCCTGAAGCCCACGCCCTACATCGACCTGGACAAGGTGCAGCGGGCGGGGAAGCACAAGTTCATCAGTGCGGTGAAGACCACGGCGCACGGCCGGAACGTGGAGCTGATCAGCCTGCTGGACGTGGTCAAACTGGCCGGCAGTTCGCTGGGCCTGTTCAGTGAGCACCACATTCACACCGGGCCGGATGGCGGGCCGATCCAGAATCAGACCACGTTCAACGCGGACAAGGCCACGGGTGAGCAGATCGCGCAGGAGTACGCGAAGTTGCTGGAGCAGGTGAAGTGACCGCGCCCGGCCCGAACCTCAGCGCCCTGGCCCAGCGCAAAGTCCTGATTGAAGAGGCCGTGATGGCCTTCAGCGAGCGGGTGAAACGCCGCTTCGAAACGGAAGGGCGGCGCCGGTTGCGCCTCCTGCAGAAATGCATTGAGGACGCCGAGGCCCGGGTCGTGGCCTTGGCCGCTGCCCGGATTGACCCGGTCACGTTCCTGAACGACTGGGTGTGGCTGTACGAGCCGCGCAACCCGGGCCGGGGCCTGCCCGCCATGCTGCCCCTGACCCTGCGCCCCCGGCAGGTGGATTTCATCCGGTTCCTGCAGGACCTGCGCCGGCGCCGCAGGAACGGCCTCGTGGAGAAAAGCCGCGACGAGGGCATGACCTGGATCGTGATCGGCTACTACATCCATTGCTGGCTGTTCGAAGCGGGCTTCAGTGGCGGCCTGGGCAGCCGCAAGCTGGACCTGGTGGACAAGAGCGGGGACCTCGACACCCTGTTCGAGAAGGCCCGCTTCATCGTCCGGCGCCTGCCCGCGTTCCTCAGACCCCAGGGCTTCTCGGAGAAGCTGCACAGCAAGGAAGCCCTGCTGCTGAATCCGGCCAACGGGGCCAGCATCAAGGGCGAGGGCGGGGACAACATCGGGCGCGGGGGGCGCTCCTCGATCTACTTCGTGGACGAGCACTCCAAAGTGCCCCGCGCCGACAGCGTGCACGCCGCGCTCTCCGCGAACACCGACGTGATCGTGTATGGGGGCACGCCCCACGGGCGAAACAACCTGTTCGCCCGCATCGCCCACAACCTGATTCCCGGCGACCCGTGGGAGAAATTCACCTTCAACTGGCGCGACAACCCGGACAAGAACTACGCGCTGGACGTGCCCGCCGCGAACAGCCAGGGCACCGAAGTCATCTACCCCTGGTACCTGTTCGAGAAATCCAAAAGCGTCGATCAGGCGCTGTTCGAACAGGAAGTCGACATCAGCTACGACGCTGAGACGAAAAACCAGATCATTCTCGGCGCATGGGTGCAGGCGGCGCGGGCGCTCAAGCTGGAGGGCACCCTGCCCCTCACAGCAGGCCTGGACGTGGGCGACACCGGACCAGACGCCACCACGTACGCCAGCCGCGCAGGCCCGGCCGTCACCCGCATGCAGGCGCTCAACTCGGAGGAAGCGCCGCAGGAAACGCACGAACTCGCCACCCGCGACGGCGTGGATCTGCTGCAATACGACCGCAACGGCGTGGGTGCCGCGATCGCCGCGACGGTCGCCCGCCGCACCGACCGGACCTACCAGGTGCGGGGGGTCTTCAACGGCGGCAAGCCCAGCCGCACGGTCTACGATGACTCCCAGACGCCCGCAAATCTTCGTTTCGCCAATTTCGCCACCGAATGCTGGTGGCGCCTTCGCCTGCGCTTCCAACGCACCTGGGAGCGGATGGAGCAGGGCGCCCCGCACCTGGACGAGGACTGCATCAGCCTCGCGCACCTGCCCGCCGGCGAGGACCTGAACACCCTGATGTCGCAACTGTCCCAGGCGACCTACAGCCGCGTGGGCACCAGCGACAAGCTCACCGTGAACAAGAAAGGCGGGGACGCACGGAAAGGCGAGGGGGGCAAGTCGCCCAACCACGCCGAAGCCCTGATCTATGCCTTCGCGCCGCCCCCCACCGAGCCGGAAGCCCCCCAGAACTGGGTGGCTGCGGCAGCCGCCACCATTCCAGATCCCCAAGGAGGTGATGACTACGAACTTGATTCTTGGTCCTGACGGACACCCCGTAAGCAGCCAGACGGAAAGCACCGCGCAGGCCGCGCCCCTCGTGCCGGGCGGCCACATGAATCTGCCCGGCCTGGGCGTGGTGGCTGGGGTCACGCCCGGCCACACCGGGGGCTGGACCTACGCTGACCCGGCCATGGCCAACGGCCCGTACGGCGGCAACCGGCACCACGCCCGCCAGCTGTGCCGCGCCCTGTACTTCATGCCCAATCCCCTGTTTCGCGGCGCCATCCAGCTGGTCACGGCCTTCCTCTCCGGGGACCACTTCACCTACGCCCCACACGAGGACAAGGATGTGAACCGGGCGCTGGACCAGTTCTGGCAGGCGAACAGCCTGGGCGAACTCTTCACCTTCCGCTTCCTTACCGAGCTGTACCTGGACGGTGAGAACGCCACGGTGTTCCCCACCGGGGACGATGACCCGGGCCCGAACATGCCCGCCCGCATCGCCTTCCTGGATGTAAACGAGGTGCTGCTGGACTGGGACACGAGGCGCGGCGCGGTGGCCAGTGACATGGCCACACGTGTGCGCGTCAGCGACGGCCCCGGCCGCTTCCGCACCTGGGAAGCCGGCGAGTTCAGCTGGACGGCCTTCGACGCGATGTACAACGACGCGCGGGGCTGGCCCATCGCCCTGGGCGCCGCGCACGCCGCCGTGGCGTACGTGGCAATGGCGAACAACCGCCTGAACCTGCACGAGGTGCAGCAGCGCATCATCGCCGTGTACACCGCCGCGATGAATCCAGCGGGCACGGACCCGCAGGGCCGGCCGGACGGCGGGATGAGCCAGTGGAACGCCAAGCGGCGCGCGTTTGCTGCCATTCCGGAGCGGGGTGGGGTGTTCCCCCTCGTCACCAGCCCCGGCTGGCAGGATGCCGAAGGCCGGCGGTACGACGGCTTCACCGAGAAGCTGGAATTCCCGCACCCGGCCCGGGGCGCGACGGAGGCGGCGCACGACCAGCGCACGTTCCTGCGCATGGTGGGCCTCGCCCTGGGCGGCCTGCCCGAGCATTGGCTGGGCGAAGGCAACAACGCCAACCGGGCCACTGCCAGTGAGATGAACACCCCCGCCATCCGCCTGGGCCAGCAGCGCCAGGGCCTGGGCCGCGCCTGGCTGGACCGCGTCTTCCGTATGGAGCTCAAGCGGCGCTACGGCCCGGACAAGCTGTACACCACGTACCGCTACGAGGGGCAGGGCGCCGGGCGGCGGAGAAAGCGCCTGCGGGTGCCCGCCGATCTGATCGAGATCAACTGGAGCTTCCCCAACATCTCCCAGGAAAGCCTGGAGGTGCTGCTTAAGCGTGCCCAGGCTGCCTCGAAAGAGAACTGGGCCAGCCCCGAAACACTCTCCGCCAGCGTGGGCTTCGACCCGGCTGTCGAGGAAAGCCAGCTCGCCGCGCGGGGCCTGCCGTTCGGCAAGAGCGCGGCCACCACAAACACGCCGCCCGCCAACGCCAAGGCGGGCAAAGGAGGTGATGACGATGCCAAAGACCCCGCACCCGACCCCGCCGACGATCCTGCGTGAACCCGCGCCGCTCCCGGACGGCACACCCGACGTGCACGAGAGTGGCCCGCGCCCGAAACGCAAGCCCAGACGCGAACAGAACGACCACACGCCCCCGGAGGTGCTGCGTGAAGGATGAACCGTTGAGTTTCCCGGACACTGCTGAGGCGATCGTGCAGACCTGCATCAACACGCGGCGCCTGTACGACCCGGCTGTGCCGGTCGAGGACCTAGAGCTGCTGGGGGAATTGACCCCGGACGACGTACGCAAGGCCCGCGAAACGCGGCTGCACCTGCAACACGACGTGGACCTCACCCCCTACCGGGGTGCCGCGTCGGCCGAGCAGCTGCAAACCCTGCATGAGCGCATCACGGCGACCGGCGTGCAGCCGCAGTGGCGAAGTCCCCTGCAGCTGCGGCTCACCCTCTTCACCGCCCCCGAGTCCCCACAGGAGGTCTGACATGAACCCCAGCAACCGTTCGCCCTGCACTGAAGCGGCCACCCTGCACCTGATGGAAGCGGCCGGCCAGGCGCCCACCACCGCCCGCCGCAGTCTCCGCCCGCCGAAGTCCGTGGTGACGCTCGAGCGGGTGCAGGCGCGGGGTGTAGCGGAAGGCCAGAAGGCCGAGAACGTCAGCCTGCACGAGGACGTGCCCCTGCGCGTCAAGGCCCGCCTGACCGAAGAAGTGCGCGACGGCGTGATGGTCACGTTGGTTAAGGCAGACGTCGCGATCTGCGACATCATCAACCGCAACGGCCGGTACTACCCCCGGTCCTGCTACGAGGCGGCCAACGCCGCAGCGGGGCCGGACATGGAGGACGGTGGCCTGTGGGCGCTGATGGACCACCCGGAGTGGTGGGAGCCGGTGCGCGGCAGCATGCAGAAGATCGCCACGAAATGGACGGGCCTGACCATTGAGGAAGGCCGGGAAATCGAGTGGCCAGTCGGCAGTGGCACCACCCGGAAGGTGGACATGGTCGTGGCGGAAGGCGAGATCGTCGACACGGCTGTGGGCAGCGACATCAAAGGGCTGCTGAAAAGTGGCATTCGCGTCGGCATCAGCACGAACGGGTACGGCTCCGCCGTCTGGAAGAAAGCGTCGGAGCTGGACCCGAACTACTACGACCCGGACGCGCTCATTCCGGTGGTGCAGGACGACTACCGGTACAACTCCATCGACTACGTTTCCGACCCGAGCAACATCGGTGGCCGCGCACGCACCGAAGCGTCAGAAGCGTTTGACCCCGACGACCTGGACGTGCCGGCGCCCATTCGCCCACAGGAGGGCAAGATGCACGCAATTCTGAAAGCGCTGTGCGAGAAGCACGGCAAGACCCTGGAGCAGGTTAAGAAAGAGCACGCGCCGGAGTACTACATGGCGCTGGAGCAGATCGCCGATCAGGCGGCGGCGGCCAGCGGCACGCCCACCACCCCGGCCCAGCCCGCCACCCCGGGCAACGCCGGGCCCAACGCCCCCCCGGCGCCGCAGCCCGCGCCCCAGCCTGCTCCGCAGCCCACCCCGCAGAACACGCAGGAAAACGCGGCGGGGCGCGGCAACAGCACGCTGGAAAACACCCTGCTGGTCCAGCAGGGCCAGATCGCGGCCCTGGAGCGCCAGCTGCGTGACAGTGAGCGTGACCGCATGGTGGAAACGGCCCTGCTGCGCGCCAACCTGCCCACCGTGGGCACCTTCGGCGAAGGGGAAGGGGCCGTGGACATGGACGCCACCTTCCGCGCCGATCTGATGCGCGGCGCCCGGGCGGCCACCGACACGGCGACCGCGCACGCCTTCATTGAAGGGCAGATCGCCCAGCGCCGCCACCTCACGCAGCACCTCGCCACGCCTGCTTCCGCACCCACGCCCGGGCCTTGGGACTACCTGAGCCGCGAAAGTCGCGGGGGCGTGCAGGTGCCCGCTGGTGACACCAGTGCGCCCCGCACGGTGCCGGTACCGGCTGACAACAGCTTCATGGACCTGGCCAGCGACTTCGATCTGCACTAAGCCGTGGCGACTGCCACAGGCACCAACCCTCTCCCCCACAGGAGTTCAGCATGAGCACATTCCCCACCACGACGCCGTTTGTTCCACCCTTCAAAAGCGACGACGGGATCGGCATTGCCCTGGCTGTCCAGGTGCCCGCCAACGCCCGCCAGGGCCACCCCATCGCCCTGGGCAACGCCGGGTTCTTCGGCATTCCCCGCACGCCCCGCGCCACGGCCGAGACCATTGCGTCGGGCCAGGCGGCGGCAGGCCTGCGCGCCGGCGAAGCCACCACCTACTTCCCTGGCGTGGGCATGGCCATCAGGGTCGGCACCCTGCCGAATGACATCGCCCTCTGGAGCAAGGTGTATCAGGCCCCGGACGGCACCTACACCGGCACAGAGGGCGGGAACCTGTTCGTGGGGTGGCGTTTCCCCCGCGACATGGTCGGCGTCCGGTACAACAGCTAACCCCCATTCGGAACGGGACGGCGGCCTCCTCAGGGGCCGCCGTCTTGCGTTGCCCGCCCTCTCCCCTGCCCCAGGAGGCACCATGTCCCGATTTGAAACCCTGCGCCATAAGATGCTGGACGCCGTTCGCACCGGCCAGGCCCGGCGCTTCTACGAAAGCACCGGTGTGACCCCCAGCACCGGGAACCTGACCCAGCAGGCGAACCACCTGACCGCCACGGTGCTCGCCATGAGCTGCATCCGCAAGTTCTACGAGGGCTACTTCGGCACCCTGCTGGGCGAGAAAATCGCCGAGGGCCGCAAGCTGCGGACCAGCGATGACAAGGCCTACGCCGCCGCCATGCGCACGTACGAGAGCCTGATTCCCGATCTGCGCGGCATCCGGGCGGAAATGCGGGTGGTCGAGGCCATGACCAGCAGCGACCTCGCGTACGGCATCGCGGCCGCGCGCGACGCGGTGCGGCGCGAGAACCTGCCACCCTTCCAGACCGACCTGTTCGACATCGTGCGCCGCCGCACCGTGGAGGACTTCAACCCGGTGCGGGCACGCGGCGGCGTGAACCTGCTCAACCGCTTCCTGACCCTCGTGGCGGAAGGCGCGAACGTGGAGTACACCGGCTGGGTCGGGCAGGGTGAGTTCTACAGCGTGGCGAAGTACGAGCTGGCCCTGGCCCTGACCTGGGAAGCCCTGCAGAAGGACAAGCTGGGCGAATTTCAGGACGCCATGTACGAGCTGGGCCAGGCCGCCGCGCGCACCCGCGCGTGGGCGGTGGTGGACGCCATCCGGCGGATGGCCAACCGCCTCCCGTTGCCCAACGGCGGCCTGGGGCCGAACATCAGCAACATCAACGCGGTGCGCAGTTACCTGGCCAACCAGCTTGACGCGCAGGGCCGCCCCGTGGCGCGCGCCCTGACGGACCTGTTCGTGCCAATTGGGCACGTGGGCACCGCTGACACCGCGATGGCCAGCCAGCAGCTGGCCTATGTCGGTTACGCTGCCGGCAACCCCCAGCAGCTGCCCACCGCCAACCCGGTCTACCGGGCGGCCACGGTGCACGGCGAGGAAATTCTGACGCTGATGGGCGTGGACGACTACCCCGGCCACAACATCAACGACTGGATTGCGGTGGCGCGCGGCACCACCCCCGTGGAAGTCGCGGTGCTGCGCGGCTTTGAGGGTGGGCCCCGCACCCTGACCCGCATCGCGGAAACCGTCGAATTCGACAGTGGGTCGTTCAGCCAGATGATCTTTGAAGTGAAGGTTCTGGACGCCCTGGGCGCGGCGGTGTCGGACAAGACCGGCATCCTGATCGCCAGCGGCAACAGCAACCTCCAGCAGTAACTCGCACCGTCCAATCGCCCCCTTCCCCGCCCTGGTCTGACGTGATCAGGGCGGCGTCCTTTGAGGTATCCCATGACCAATAAAAGCTCGGCCCTGCCCAAGCAGCTTGTGACCACCGCTCTGCTGTGGGTGGAGTCCCGTCAAACGTTCCTCCAGCCGGGGCAGGCCTACGACGTGGACCCTGACAACGAAGCGCAGGTGAAAGAAGCGCGCGAGTACCTGAACAAGGGATTCCTCGCCGAGCCTGAGGAGATCGAGCGCCGCCGCAACCCGGAGGCCGCCGCCGCCCGCGCTGAAGCGCAGAAAGCCGCGCAGGAACTCGCTGGCCTGCGCGCGGAACTGGAGCAGGCCAGGCGGGACGCCCGCGAAACAGTGGACCTGCGCGCCAGCCTCAAAGAGCGGGATAGCCGGATTGCGACGCTGCAGGGGGACCTGCAGGCCGCAAACAGCACGGCGGCGCAGCACCAGCGCACCGCGTCCGATCTCCAGCAGCAGGTCGAAAATCTGCAGGCGGGCGCTGGCTCGGGCGACGAGAAGCTGCAGGCGGAACTGACCGGGGTGGCCACGGCCCTGCAGGGCGAGTACTCGGACGAGGAACGCGCCGCCGCCACGCCCCCCAAGCCAGCCGCCGTGATTGCCCGCGTGCTGCAGGACCGCGACGCCCTGAAAAAGCGCGTGGAAACTTTCGAGACCCTGTACGGCACGGCGCAGGGGACGGATCTACCCGGTAACTTCCTGAGGCGTGGCCCCCTGTCGAAGATGGGCCTGACCACCTACGAGAGCCTGCGCGGCCGCCCGGCCAAGCAGCTCACCGCAATTGAGGGCATCACGGACGAGGAGGCGGCGAAGATCGTGGCCCTGGTTGAGGCGCACTTCAAGTCGGCCGAGGGCTGAGCCGTGACCGCCCCGGAATTGACCGGGTCGGACATGGTGCGCCGCCTGCACGGGGAGCAGCACCTGACCGCTGCAGACTTCAATCTGGAGCCCACGGCCTACCAGAATCTGGTGGATCTCTGGGTGGAGCTGGCCAGCGAGCGAGAGGGGGTCAGTCTTCAGCAGCGGCGGGCGCACGTGCGGGTGCTGGCCCTGAAGGCCGTGATCCAGATCCTGATCGGCGAGGATGACAAGTTCCGCGCGGAGGGGAGCATCACGACCGAGAAAAACGTGATGGCGCGCGTGAATCTGCTCCAGGGCTGGTTGAAGGATGCGGAGACGGAAGCTGGTCTGGTCGCGCCCGTCACGCCGGTCGCCCAGGTGGGCCAGGCGAACCCGGAGCCTGAGTTCGCGGAGTGGGGGCTGCGGTGACCCGGCGCGCAGACCCCCGGCTGGACCGGAAGCGCGCGCAGGCAGCGAAGGCCATTCGCCGGAACGCGTCGCTGATGTTCCGGCACGAGGGCACGTTCGAACACACGCAGGGCAGCCGCACCACCCTGTACCCCTGCACGTTTAGCGTGAAAGATCCGGTGGAAGGCAGCCGTGATGAAGTGGCCGCTGCCCAGGCGTTCGCCACAGCGGAGGACGTGCCTTTCCGCGACATCCGCATCCTCACGGTCGACCCGACCGTCACGCGGCCACCGAAAGGCTCATTCCTGCAGGAGCGGTGGGACGGGGGCCGCCTGGAAGTGCGCAGCTGGGGCCAGCGCGATGACTTCACCGACATGGGCCGGGCCCTGTGCATCATCCGGAGGTGAAGCGTGCTGGACCAGATCACAGCCTGCCTGCGCGCCGCCCTGCCCGAAGGCGTTCCCCTTCTCCAGCCCCGTCAGGTGCTGGAACCGGCCGACTGGCAGGAAACCGACAGCGACGGCCGCCCGCTGGACGAGGGTCGCAGCGGCCTGCAGGTGTATTTCGAGCAGCGCTCACCCCTTGGCTATGTGCAGCTGTACCACCCTCAGGGCACGTTCCACACCGGCGCCCTGGACCTGGGCCAGCTGCAGATCGACGTCATGGCCCCCACCCTGGCCCTGGCCAACCCCATTGCCGATCAGGTGCGCCGCGCGCTCGCCAGCACGCCGGTGCAGCCCACTCCCTTCGCGTTCACTGCCCGCCAGACGTTTGAAGAGCAGGACCACGCGCGCCTCGTCCTCACCTTTGAGACGCGCGCCATAGGAGTCTGAAATGTACGACCTCGCCAAAACGCAGAACCCGAAAGTGCTGGACGCCAAGTCCATTGACCTCGTCGGCGGGTACCGCCTGTACGTGCCGGACAAGGACAGCCCCTTCTATGACGGGACCACCAAGTTCCCGATTCACCTGGGCCACGTGCGCAACCCCGCTGAGACCTACACGCCCACCACGAAGAACATCGAGTCTGCTGTGTACGGCGCCACGCAGACCGTCCTGAGCGTCACCACGAAAACCGAGGAGACCGGCACCTTCGAAACGGTCAGCGCCAAGGACCTCGCCATCCGCGGTCTGTGGGCGGGCAGCGCCGTGTACAAGGATGCGACGGACGATGCCAGCGCTGCTGAACCATTTGCCGCCAATACGGCCTACGTTCTGGGCGACCTGGTGGTGCCGACCGTGGCGAACGGGCACTACTACGAGGTCACCACGGCCGGCACCACCAGCAGCACAGAGCCCACCGGCTGGAAAACGGACGGCAGCACGAACACCAGCGGCGGCGTGACCTTTACCGATCGCGGCCTGATCGCCAACGCGCAGGGTGGCCTGATCATCATCCCGCGCAACCACGCCAGCTTCACAGGCATGCTCATTGACGTGACCACCAGCGCGATCGCGGGCCGCACGAGCGAGATCTTCGTGGCCCCCAACATCAGCCTGCGTGGTGACGGCTTCGCCGCCGGGCGTGACGGCGCCAACGAGACGAGCCTGCGTTTCGCCTACACCATCCTCGGTGCTGGGGCTTACACCATCCCGGCCACGGTGGGTGACTTCGAAGTGGAGCGCATCAGCAGCGGCTTCGACATCCTGAACGTGCCCGCCAGTGGCGTCACCGGCGTGATCGACAAGATCATCGCCGGGTACTACGCCTGAGCCATCCCATAAACGAGCCGGGGCCCCGCGCCCTGGCCTGGACCCTTTTTCTGCACTGCCCGGGAGAATCCCATGAGCTACTACAGTCGCCCGCACACCCTGGCCAGCGGCGTCACCATCACGTTGGAGCCCTGGCCGTACAAGGCGTTCGCCGCTGGTTACGCTGACCTGCGCACCCTCCTGAAAGCGTTCCGGGAACGCGCCAGCGACAGTCCAGATCAGGAGGAACACCTGCAACCCCTGCTGGACCGCGTGCTGCTGGCCGCCATACCCAGTGACGAGGACCGCACCCAGGTGCACGGCCCGGATCTGCCGGACCTGCTGCAGGCGATCTTCGACCTCAACCGCGTTGAGGACGTGGCAGCAAAACCCCTCGGGCTGTACCAGCGTCTCCTGCAGGCCGAGCTCAGCACCCTGGAGACGCACCCGACCCCACCCGAAAGCACCTAGAGGACCTCGCGGACCTCATTGTGGGCATGGGGGCCGGGGCCCTGGATCTTCCCCCTGCAGCGTTCGAGGACGTGAGGGCTGCCTTGATCCGGAAGGACGCGGCGCGGCGGTACCACGCGATGGTGGAGAACGAGCACCTCGGCGTGAAGGTCACATGGGTGGGGAAAGGCGACCCACCCCCGCAGGTCTACGACTACGACACGACCGAGCGGGACGCGTACCTGACGCACCTGCGGGAACTGGCTGGTATTCCCGGCCCCACCCCCAACACGCAGGACGCGCAGCTGGCCCGTGATCGGGCGGCCTGGGCGGCCCTGCGCGCCCAGCGGAGGCAACGGCGATGAAGGTGAAAGTGAAACGCGGCAGTGCTGGGCTCTACCAGAAGCGCGCGGATCTGCTCCGGCGCAACCTGCCCGCCCTGGCCCAGCAGGGCGCCCGCACGGCCGAGCTGCATGCCAAACGCGGGGCCATGCTGAACGTGTATGACACGGTACGGGGGGAGTACCGCCGCACCCGGCAGCTGCTCAAAGGCATCTACGCCGATGGGCATGCAAACGGCAGCACCATCGGCATTCAGGTGGGGGACCGGGCGAATCACGCCAGCTTCGTGGAGTACGGCACCGGCCCCCACGCGCTCACGCCGGCGCAGCTGGCCGGGTACCTGGAGGCCCTGCCGCCCGGTGGATTGCTCCGGTTCGGGCGCAGCGGCCGCGCGTACCTGCTCCCCGGGCCCTTCATCGGCCCCGCGCTGTTTGCCGCCCGGTACCGGACCCATCAGCGCATCCGGCAGCTGCTGCAGGAGTTGTGGGCTTGAGCACCACACATCAGGCAACCCAGCCCCCGGGGCGAGGTGTACCTTGAATCATGAAATCTGCCTTGTTCCTGGGCCTGCTGGCGGTCGCTAGCATGGCCCACGCCGCCACTTACACCCTCAAGGTCAAGGCGACCGCCAAGAGCGCCTACCAGGTGCAGGCCGACATCACGACCAACCTGCCGGACGGCGCTTCCCTGTCCGTGAACCTGGGGCTGGCCAACCAGAAGCCCAGTGACGCCTTCATCGGCACAGACTTCCAGACCGTGCTGGTCAAGGGTGGCCGCGCGTCCATCCTGATTGACGGCACAAAGCGGGTCATGCCGGTGGGCAGCAAGCTGCCGGCAGGCACGTACGACGTCGAGGTGTCGTTCTACCCGAACTGGGAGGCGAACCGCGCCGTGGCCTCACGCCTGGGCCTCCAGGCGCCCCTGGAGGCCGTTACACAGGTCAGGCTGGGGGCCTCCGGGCAGTCGGTCAGCGCCGCGCAGAACAAGATTGAGTTGCAGCGCTGGGTGCGGTTGAACGTCAACTCCGGCGACCGGTGGGACAGCGCCTACTACGTGGCAAAACTCGGGCCGTACACGCCGCTGCAACTGGAAAGCGGCAACCCGAGGGTGCTGAAAATGCTGTACTTCCCGAAAATCGACATGACCTTCATGGTCAACGTCGTCAAGAACGAGATCGTGGTCTGGCGATCAGGAAAAGCCAACCGCTAACACCTCACCCCGTCATTCCAGTGCCCGCGATAGAGCGGGCACTTTTCTTTGGAGGAACACCCCGTGGCTGAAGTGCGCGACACGATGTTGCTGGATGCGTCCCAGCCCATCCGAGTCATCGAGGAGATGGAGCAACGGTTCGCGCGACTCTTCCGCGAGCGTGAAGCCCCCATCAAATTCAACCTGCCGCCCCTCCCCAAGCCCACACCAGACCCGGGCACCCGTCCTGAGCGCCGTGCTCAGGAGAGCCAATTGGACCGCCTGAGCAACCGCCTGCGCGTGGTGCAGCAGGAACTCAAGCGCCTGGGCGATAACGCCACCGACGACCAGCTGCGCGTGCTCGAAACACGCCTCGCCCGCCTCACCGCCCAGGCCGAACTCATGGCCCCTGGGCTGGACAAGGGCAGCCGGGCGGCCGCGCGCCTCAGCAACGTCATGACGGGCCTGGTCACCACCAGCGCGAGCGTCCAGACGGCCATGAGCTCGCTCGGCCAGCCCAAGGGTCTCCAGACCGCTGACAGCCAGATGAAGGCGTACGCGCAGACGCTGGGCACCGTGAACAACCTGTGGCGTCTGCAGGTCCTGACCGACGAACAGGCCGCCAAGAGTGCCGCCAAACTCCGTGACGAGCTGCTGAAACTCGCGGCAGCTGGCGGGACCAGTGGCGACGCGGCGCTCAAGGCTGTCCAGCTGGCCACGCAGGCGCAGCGGGTCATCGACGGGGCGATGGGCGAAGCCACCAAGGGGGGCTTCGCCTACAACGCGGGCATCGCCATCCTGGACGGCATCTCCCGCATTCGTGGTCCCCTGGGCGTGCTCGCGGCTGGGTTGGGCGGTGCCATCAACACCGGGCTGTTCACCGGCATGGGCGCCGGCAAGCCCAAGGTGGGCAGAGGCGCCCAGGACCTGGGGGACGAGGTCATCTCTGCCCTGAAAACCCGTCTGCAGATCCGCAGTCCCAGCCGCATCACCCAGATGTTCGGGTTGAACGCGGCCGAGGGCCTCGCTCTGGGCATGAAGTCCGGCCAGGCGCAGGTGGCCAAAGCGGCTGCCGAGCTGGGAAATACGGCCAAAGCGAACGTGAACGCCGCCCTGCAGGGCCTGGCGGGCCCCAAGCTGGCCCAGACGATTGGGGGCAGCGCAGGCGCTTTCAACGGGCTGTCCAGGTCTGCCCTGAACGGTGCCGGTGCCATCAGCCGGGTGGCCATCAGCGCCGAGGCCCTCGCGTTCGTGGCGGGCACCGCTGCGGCCGCGATCACGGTGCTGGCCACCGCCTTCACCGCTGTGGTCAACAGCGGCGCCGCGTTCGAAGAGCAGCTGGTCAACATCAAGGCCCTCACGCAGCCCACCGCGGAGGAAATGGTCAAGCTGAAAGACGCCGCCATGAACCTTGGGCTGGATCTGGGCGTGGGGCCGAAAGACGCGGCGCTGGCCATGTTGGAGCTCAACAAGGCCGGCCTGAGTGCCCAGCAGGTCATCGGTGGGGGGCTCACGGGTGCCCTGAACCTCGCCGGTGCCGCTGGCATCACGGCAGGGGAAGGGGCCAACATGGCGGTCTCCGCCATGACCGCATTCGGTCTCGTGGCAGATGATTTGCCCCGCGTGGCGGACGTGTTTGCCAACTTCGCCAACAAGACGACCCTAACCGCCTCTGACCTGAGTCAGTTCTTCGCCTCGCTCGGCCCCGCCGCAAAGGACGCCGGGCTGAACATCGAGCAGGTCGCCGGGTACGCCGCCACGCTGGCCCAGGCAGGCTTCAAGCAGATGGCCGATGCGGGCACGTCCTTCAAAACATTCCTCACCAGCCTGCAGGCCCCCAGCGATACTGCGAAGAAATCCCTGAAGCAACTGGAGGTCAGTTTCTACGATGCGGCTGGCGCCACCCGGCCCCTGGGCGAAGTGCTCGAAGAGACCCGGCAGAAGCTCGCTAAGCTGTCCGACGAGCGCCGCAACGGCCTGATCACCGACATCTTTGGGTCGGACGCGAGTCGCGCTGCCCGCGCCTTCTTCGGTTTCACGAACGAGGCCATTGAGGAGAACATCAAGGCGATGGGCCTGCAGGGTGAGGCCGCCCGGGTCGCCCGTGAGCGCATGGAAAGCTACGCCGGTCAGGTGAAGGTGCTGCGCGCCGAGTGGGAAGCGTTCACCGCCATGATCGGCCTGATCTTCCTGCCCGCCCTGACCAGCATCATTAAGGGCATCCGGAACGTGGTGGAGAGCGTGCGCCTGTTCCTGAACGACGGCGAGCGCCTCCGGCAGCTCATGCAGAACACGGCCATCGTGGTGACCGGGGTCGGTCTGGCCTTTGTGTACCTGCGACAGGAAATGATCAAGACCGCCGTGATTGGGGCCTGGACCGCCCTGCCCGGCATCTTCGCGGCGTCCAGGCTGGCCATCGTCGGGGCGGCCACCGCCATCAAAACGACCTTCATTCCGGCGATCGTTGCGGCCGCCAAAGCCACCGCCGCTTTCCTGGCCGCTAACCCGTGGCTGCTGGTCATCGCGGGCACCACCGCAGCCGCTGTGGCGCTGAACAACCATTACAGCGAGATGCGCCGCACCTACGACGAGATCGACGCCTCGAATCAGGCCAGTCACGAGTCGACCATGAAGCGGGTGCGTGAACTCAACAAAGAAGGGGGTGAGCTGAACAATGTCAAGGCGAAGTACCTGCTGGCCGTGCAAAGCCTGGCCGACGCCGAGATGGGGCAGGTGCAGGCCACCACAATCTTCGACAAAGAGTTCTGGACTGGAGAACGCAAAACCTCGCGGGACGAGGAGGACATCGCGCGCAGGCGCAAAGCGGTGCAGGATTACCACGCGGAACTGACCCGCCTGAACACCGAGGCCGCGCGCCGTCCCCCCGTGAAGCCCATCAACATCGACCCGAAGGAAGTCGAGAAACAGAAGAAAGCGTTGAAGGATCTGCGCGAGGAACTCGCCGGTCGCCAGCTGGAGCTGCGGGTCAAGGGCATGACCGAACTGGGCGGCCAGATCGAGCAGCTGGGCAACCAGTTCGATGCCCTGGCGATCAAGCTCAAAACGGCCTTCAACTTCGACCTGAACAATTCGGACCTGCAAAAAGGCCTGGCGGAGATCCGCGCGCAGCAGGCCCGTGAGCAGACCGCCCTGGTTAAGGATGCCCTGGACAAGCAGAAAGAGGTGCGCCTGGGCCACGAGCGCGACGTGCGGGCGGCAGAGGCTGCCCTCTCCGACGACGCCCTGGCCCGGCGCCGCAGCGAACTCAATGCGCAGATTGAGGACCTGCGGACCACCTACGCCCCCCAGATCGCCGAGCTGCTGCGCAACGCCCAGAACAAGAACCTGTCCAGCGGCGATCGCCGGCAGTTCCAGGACGAGGCGGGTCAGCTGCAGGTCCTGCAAAACCGCCAGATCCTAGCCCTGGAACGTCAGCGTGATAAAGAGCTGGAGCAGATCGCCCAGGAGCGCCTCGACAAGGTGCGTGCCGCGCAGCAGGAGACCCTCAGCAGCCAGGTGCGCATCAGCGACGCGGTGATCCGGGTGCTGGAGGGGCAGCGGGACCGGGAGCTGGCCATGGCCGGGGACGTCCCCCAGGCCCGGCTGGCGATCGAGCAGCGCTACGCCCCCCAGTTCCTCCGGTTGCGCCAGCAGCAACTGGCCCTGGAAGCGGAGGCGCAGCGCAGCGCCCTGCGCACCACGTACCTGCAACAGATGCGGGACGCGGCCAGCGCGGGCGACCAGCGGGCGGCCCTGGAACGCGAGGCCCGGACCCAACTCATCAATGGGTTGCGTCTCCTCGAATTGGACGGCCAGACCAAACTGGCCGATGAGCAACTCAAGCTGGAGGAACGCGTGCAGCAGGAACGCACCGCGATCTACCAGGAAGGCTTAGACCGGCGCATGGAGGGCGCCCGGGACGCCACGGCCGCTGAGCTGCGCCAGCTGGAACGGGTGCTCCAGGCCGAGCGGGCCCGCGCCCAGGCTGCCGGTGACGGGGGCAAGGTCGCGGCCATCGACAAGGCTCTGAGCTCCATCAACGAGATTCAGGCCGACAACGTGCGCGAATTCCGCGAGGAACTGGGGGAGGCGGAGCGCACCGCTGCCGAGCTGCAAAAGCGCCTGGCCGACATCGACCAGACCCCCCTCGGCAAGGCCCGCAGCGGCGCCGCCGCGCCCTTCAACGACATCATCCGCGACACCGACCAGCAGCTGCGGACGCTGCGCGACCAGCTGGCCAAGACCGACCTGTCCCCCGCCCTGCGCGAGCGATACCTGCGCAGTGAAGCGGAGCTGACCCGCATCCGCACGACTGCGGCCCAGCAGCGCGGGCTGGCCATTCTGGCGGCGGAACAGGCCTTCGAACGCGAGCGGCAGGACAAGGACCAGGCGGCGGCCCTCAAGCTCGCCCGCACCCGGTACGAGGCCACGGGTGACGCCGGCGCCTACCAGCGGCGCCTGGCCCAGGACGCGGCCTACTGGGAGGCCCGCCTGGCGCTGGCCCGCCAGAAGGGCAGCGAGGAGCTGAAGGTTCAGGCTGAACAGGGCCTGGCCAGCAACGCCGAGGCGCGAAAAGGCGTGCTGGACGATCTCAAACGCCGTGAAGAGGAGGCACAGAATCGGGCCGATGACGCCCGCAAGAAAGACGAGGATGCGCGTGAAAAGGCCCAGAAACAGCGCGAGGACGCCCGAAAGGCCGAGGACGAGCTGCTCGCCGCGCAGGACCGTGTGGTGGCCTCGCAGGTGGCCTACGGCGCGGCCGTGGCCCGCACCAGCGCCGAGGTGCTCGCCGCGAAACAGGCTGGCCTCGTGGCCACCCAGCAGGAACTGGATCAGATCGATGGGCAGATCGCCCAGGCCAGGGCGCGGGGGCTCACCGAGGCCCAGACGCTGGACCTGATCGCGGAACGGACCCAGAAACTCACCAGCCTGTACGAGCAGCAACGGGCCATCCGCCAGTTCGTCATGGGCCTGGACCAGCAGGCCTTCGAATATGGCGAGGCGATGCTCGCCCTGGACGCCGCCCGCACCCGCACCGGCCAGGACAGCCTGCGCGATCAGGCCACCGCCCTGGGGGTCACCCAGCGGCAGATCGCGCAACTGGAACGGCAGCTGGCCCTGGCCGACGCGAACCTGCTCACCGAACAGGAGCGCCTCGACCTGCAGACCAAGCGGGTCAACCTGCTCACCCAGGAAACCGAGCAGGTACAGGCCCTCAACGACGCCCGCCGGGCTGCCGCCGAGCAGGCCACCCGGGCGATTGTCCCTGACCTGACCGAGGCCCGCAAGGCCGCGCTGGGGGCGGCCACGGTGGAGGTGCAGCGGCTGCAAAGTGTGGCCGAGGCGCAGCAGGCGATGGTGGACCAACTGCGCGACTCTCTGGAAACGTTGGAACTGGCCGGGGTGTCCACCTTCGAAACCCGGCGCGGCCTGATCATGCAGGAGGGACTGCTGGCCGACACCCAGCTGAAGCTGAATCTGGCGCGCAAGGCGGCGGCCGACCTGAACCGCGCGCTGGTGCAGGCCGAAGAGGACCTCGACACTCAGCTGGCCCAGGGCACCGAGGGCACCCGCGCCCTGGCGGGCGCCAGCGCCGCCCTGACCCGCAGCCGCCAGGGCCTGGCACAGGCCCAGCGCGAGTACAACGCCGCCCAGAAGGGCGAGAACAAGGAACGTGCCAAAACAGCCACGGAGGGGCTGATCAAGGCCATCAGCGACGAACGGGCCGCCGTGCGGGCCCTGCAGGGCGAGTACGAAAAGCTGGTGGGGCAGATGGACGGCGTGCAGGGGGCCACGGAGCGCCTGCGGCGGGCGGTCAGCGGCAGCGAGGCCCGCGAGCGGGTCAACGTCAATACGGAGATTGACCGCTTCTACGCGCTCCAGCAGCGCCGTGACAGCCTCCTGCGGGCCACCCAGAACGCCGTGCGGGACGGTGATCCGGCGGCGATTCAGAAAACCTCGGCGGCCCTGGCCGAACAGGAAGAACGTCTGCGCAAGCAGCAGGCGCTGCTGCGGCAAAGCGGGGTGTCGGTTGGCGTCAGCAACACCAAAGCCGTGTCCGACCTGCTGGAGCAGCTGGACCGGCTGGGCGTAGTGTACGACCGCGAGGCAGCCGCTGCTCAGGACCGGGTGACGCTGCTCGACCGGGAAGAGGAACTGCACCGCGCCCAGCTGGAGGCCGACCACCTGCGCCTGGAACGCGAGGGGGAGCTGCTGTCCGAGCGGGCCCGCCTCGCCGATCAGGAGCTGGCCACGGCACGTGAGTACGTGGCGTCGGCCCAGGAGCTGGCGGCGGTGGCGGCGGCCCTGCGCGCGTCCATCAATGCGGCGGGCAGCTATCTCGTGACCACCGTCATCAGCCGCCCGGCCCCGCCCCCGCCCGCGCAGGTCAGCGCGCAGGCCGCGCAGGCGGCGGCCACGGCGGCGGCGGGCGGGCCGCCGCCCCCCCCGCCCCCACCCGTCAACCAGACCACTTCAGGAGGTGGCAACAAGACCGTGATCATCAATAACCACTGGGGATTCACCACCACGTTCGAGGCGGGCGAGGACCGCGCCCAGGACCTACGCCGCTTCGTGAATGAGGTGGTCGACCAGCGCGTGACCAGTGCCATGCGCGACAAGGCCTGGAATGGAGACGACTGCTGATGGTCTGGCAGGACCGCTACCTGACGGTCGGGCCCGTCGCCTTCGGGCCGGCGGCGCCCGATCCCGAAACCGGCTACGTGAAGGCGAAGACGGAGCGCAACCTCAACATTCTCGCCCTGGCCAGCGGCCTGAGCCTGGCGCAGCTGCCGCCCGATATCCAGGCCACGCGCATCACGATTGCCGGGGGCACCAATATCGCGGTCACCAATAACCAGGCCGACATCCTGCGCAACCTGCTGCCCGGCGATCTGGTGACCATCTCGGAAAATTACACGCTCAGCACCGGGCGGGTCTGGATTGACGCCGTGGTGATCAGCCCCTTCGACACCACGCTCCACGCGGTGCAGGCCGGCCCGGACGGCGTGCCGATGGAGCAGTACTGGACGTACAGCGGCTTCGAGGCCGTCATTCTCGGGAGGCCCACGTGAAACAGCTTGAACTCCAGCAACTCGACGGCACCCTGGCCCCCGCCACCGACTTTGGCAGCGTGCCGCCCGGCACCACCACCGCCAGCCGCCAGCTGCGCCTCGTGAACACCGGTGATGAGCCGGTGCCGGGGCTGCGCCTGCGCGTGCTCCAGGACGGCGCGGTGCCGGGCGAATACCTGGTCAGCGCCAATGGCGTGGCGCTGACCGCCCAATGGACGTCCCCGCTGGGCGACGAGCTGCTCGCTCCAGGGGACAGCGTCCTGATTGTGGAGGCCTGGACCACCCCTGCCGGTACCACGCAGACCGGGGCGGACCACGGGCGCCTGATCATCTCGTACCAGAGGTAACGCATGTTCAACGTCCTGACCCGGCGCACGCGGCCGCGCGTCACCCTGATCCATGAGGCCACGGCCACCAGCCTGCAGGAGGTGCAGTTCGTCCATCTCGCCCGGGGTGGCTGGCTGGGCGATGAAGAGTTCACCCATTTCGCCGCCACACAGCCCTGGGTGGAAGTGGAACTGGTGCACCACACCCTGGCCTTCGTGACCCACCGTTCCCAGCCGGGCCAGCCTGCCCCTGTGCCCAAACCGCCTGTGGACGTCATTCAGGGCGTGCGGCCCCTCGTGGTCACGGCCGAGAGTCCGCTCGGCCCGCTGATCAGCGCCGATTACAGCGACGACGGCAGCGGACCCACCGCCACCCTCGTGCTGCCCGGCGAGGTCATCCCCGCTGCTGGGGCGCCGGTTCGGGTCACCCTGACCAGTCAAGGGCACAGCGGAAAGGCCGGGGCCATCAGTGGGCCGCCGGGCGCCCCCAAACCCCGGGCCAGACAGAACTACGAGTTCGTGACCGCCCGCACTGAGATTCAGCTGGCGCTGGATGACCAGTACGAGGTGAGCGACGCCCGTGGGGCGGTGCAGACCACCCTGCGGGCGTACACCCCAGCCGCCACGTCGCTGGGCACGGTGCGCCTGCCGGAACTCGTGCCCTTCATGCTCACCCCCACGCCCCGTCCTACGCGCGACACGCCCTGCGCGGCCCGGCTGCAGCTGCAGACCGCGCCGGTGGGCAGCATCGTGCGTCAGGCCGTGGCGGCGGCGGGTCTGAGTCTCACCGTGGTGGGGGGTGATCCACTGGCGGGTGAGCACTGGACCGAATTCGAGATGCCGTATTCGACCAAAGGCAAGTCGCCGCAGCAGGTGCTGGATGACACATATCTCGCCGTCGGCTACCGGCCGGTCATCCGACGTGAAGGCAGTGTCACCCGATTGCTGTTGCTGCCCCCAGGCATCACTGAGGGCGACGTGCAGGTGAGCGGTGATCAGGTGATCAGTGGTGGCACCCGGCGTCGGGAAAGCGGTCACTTTCCCGCTTCGGTCACCGTCACAGGCGCAGATCTCCTGGTGCCCCTGCCCGAGCTGGCCACCCTGATTGAGTTGGCCCCCGACCCGGAGGCCTTCGAACAGGCCATTCAACCGAACAAGGCTTGGTCGAAGATTGACCCCATTCCGGATGGGAAGGGCGAAGTCATCACGGGGTATCACCGGGTGAACGGCCAGCTGGTGGGCGTGTACCGCGCGACCGTTCAATCGTTCAGCGTGCAGGAACAGGTGGATGGCAAAACCGTGGACGTGGACTTCAGCAACGTGCTCACCAGCTTGGAGGAAACGGAAACGACCTACCACCCGACTTGCACGGATATGCTGCTGCGCCAGTTCACGCGGAAGCGGTCCTGGAGCTACACCGTGGCCACCCGGACCAGGACGGAAATCATCGGCCGGTACGGATATCTCGGGGCGGCCGCCGTGGGCGACCTGCTGGGGGATGAGATCGAGGTTCTGGAGCAGCACTGGAGCCCGGAAGGATGGTTGAGGGCCAAACTCCAGCGGTCCACGAAGCTCACCAGTGTCAAGCAAAGTGAGCCGGAAGGCGAGCTCAAGGACCGTGGGCCGGTGAAACCACACGAATACCTGGAGCGGGTGCGCATCGAGAACTACCTGCCGGACGGATTGAGCTGGGTCATGCTCTGGCAGGAGACTGGCAATATTCCCGTCGTGCTGTATGACGAGGACAGTCTGGAGCCGGTGCGCGTCACCCTGCGTGGCGGCACGATCACCAGTGGCATGGAAAAGATGGACGCCGCGCCGCCCAGCGTGCGCTGTCCCGATCCGTGCGCGGTGCGCAAGCGGGCGTTGCCCAACAGCGTGCGGGTGACCAGCCCGCAGGGCAAACAGGGGACCGAGGTCACCCGCACGGTGAGCTGGACGCGGGACCGGGCGAAGCTGGAGGAGTACGCCCGCATGGTCATGCAGAGTCTGGCCCCCCGCATGGCGGTCAGCCGGAGCAAGGTGCAGGCCCTGCCCATCGGTCCCGGTATGAAGCTGACGCCGAAAGGCGATGGCGGTCTGCAAGGGGACGTGCAGAGCTACGGCTGGAAGGTCCAGGGTGGGGGCCAGTCCGCCGACGTGACCACGCACCTGCCCGTGCCGTACACGGTCGAGGTTCAGGAGGGCACCACCCTGCCCGACGTCCACCGCGACATTGTGCTGTTCCGGCAGATCGGCGGCGTGACGGTCGACCATTTCACGGGCCGCTTCAACGGCCAGCAGCCTATCTTCGAGCCCCGCTTTGTGCGGGTGTCCGGCGCGCAGCCCCCCGCCCCACTGGACGAGATCGAGTGGATTGATGACCCGCGCTACGGCGCCACGGCGACCGGCAATTACGGGCAGGAACTCGCCTGATCAGGGAGGTGAACAGTGCAGAAGAAAGACAAAGCGGTGCTCGCGCTGTTCAGGGGCGAGTGTTGCTGCTGCTGTAAAGACGGCCAGCATGACCCGGGCAAGGGTGCCCCCGTGCGCCCGCAGGTACATGGGCGGCCCCGGCCCGCACGGGCCCCTCAGACGCCGGAGGACGCCCCCTTCGTCCCGCCAGCGCCCCCCAGCTTTGATAGCCCCCAGCGCCCCGCCCCCGGTCACCTGCCGGGGGTGGATGCGTTCGGGGCGTTTGTCGGCACGGGTTCTCTGACCGACCGCCCGGTCCTGACCCTGGACGACGGCACCCTGCGCACGCTCCGACCCTGCGTGGTCAACCACATCGAGCGCTGGGCCGAGTTTCTGCCCGACCCGGTGGTCGAAGACCAGCCCCCCGACCTCAAGCCGTTGGGCATCCGCTCGGATTACGCCTGGGCGGACAAGAACGACCCGCGCGTGACCGTGGTGGACCGCGAGACGCTGAGCGGCGGCCTGCTCACGGCGCGGCATGACCTCACGCGGGTGTATTTCGACGGGCGCGAGGAGGTCACCCCGATCACGCTGAGCAGGCCTTTCGTTATCTACAAGGCGCGGGTGCGCGTGCCCGGGGTGGACTACCCCGAGCCCACACCCGACATTCCGGCGCACACCATCACCGAGTACCGGCTGCGCGAGGCCTGGTTCCGGGTGGGCGAGGACCAGGACGCCCCGGACGGCCCCACGGCCCTGTGGCGCCGGCGCCTGCAGGTCTATGCCGTGGACCCCCTGGCCCCGCTGGGGGGGACTGGTTTCGTGCTGCAGGAGCTGTTCCTGCCTGACCGCACCCGCAAGGAATGGGAGCAGCTGGAAACCCCCCCGAATCCCCAGGACCCCAACCACCCAGATACGCCCTGGCGCACCATCCAGGTCAGCGACGTGCTGGTGGACGCCCCCAGCGCCCCGCCTATCCCCTATCCCAGCCGCCAGGGCCCGCGCTTCGTCGCCCCTGGCGTGACGGTGTGGGGCAGCCCGAACCGGCCCTATACCGACAACCACGCCCTGCTCGAAGACGGCGCCCGCCTGGAGGCCCACGGGCACACGTTCGAGACCGGCTCCTGGGCGGCCCTGTGTGGGCCGGTGAACGCCCAGGGCGTGCCCGAGGTGTGGGTGCTGCACCACGCGGCCTTCGGCCGTTCGGTGGCCCTGATCACGCCGGCTGGTGTAACCCGCCTCCCGCTGCTGGACTTCGAGCTGGACGTGCTGCGGACCTCGCCCGATACCTTCCGCGAATTCCATCCCAGTGGGACCCTGACCCACACGTGGCCGCCCCACTGGGCCCTGTGCGACTGCGGCGCCGGGCTGGCCCCCCTATTCGCCCAGGGGGAGGTGCGCGGGCTGGCCGTGGGGGACGCGGACGGCGGGCTGCGCGCCGTGGTCCGGTATGACCCCTGGCGCGACACCCGGGCGGGTGAGCCGCCCGAAGGCAGCACCGAACCCGCGTTCTGGTGGTGGAAAAAGCGGCCTAAGCGGCGCCCCACGAAGCCGCCCGTGGACCCGCCCGTGCCGTCGCTCCCTCTGACCCTGGCCGACGTGTTTGCCGGGGGTGGCCCGCCCGATCCCGGGGGCGGCTCGTGAGCCCCCTGATGGGCGAGGCGCTGCGCCGGGGCCAGGCCCCGTGGCTGCGGCCCGTGACGGTCGAACAGTTCCGGGAAGGGATCTGGCGTCCCAGCGCCAGTGCCCTAAAAGCGCTGGACAAACGCATTTCGTACCCGCCGACCCGCTGGCCCGAGGAGCTGGATGACCGGACCAGTGCCAGTGGCCGCTTGCGCCTGACCTTCACTGACTCGTTTCCCGGGGGTGGCGAGGGCGTGCTCGTGCTGCGCGTGCGGGTGCGGCGCGACGTGCCGGTGTGTGCCGTGCACGGGCCGGTGACCCTGCTCGGGCACAACGCCGGCCGACCGCTGGCCCGGGGCTGGCACCCCGCCCTGCTGCCCGTGGGCCCCCTCAGCACGCCCCTCGTCACCGAACTGCGCCTCGACGTGCCCGTGAGCCGCGCCCTGCTGGGCCGGGGCGGCTTCTCTCCTGGAGGTTTCCCTTGACCCTACCGACAAACCCGCCGCCCGATCCGGCGCAGTGGAACTTCACCGACTTCTTCAACCGGGGCACACCAGGGCCCGACTACACCGTCGTTCTGGTGGAGGGCGCGCCGCCCCTGGTGTACACCGATCAGGGCCAGCTGGTCCTGGGCCCCATGCCCTCCACCAACGGAAAGACCGGCCAAGACCCCGTGGACAGCATTCAGGCGGCCCTCAACCCCGCCCGCTGGAGCGGCGGCGGCCTGCAGCTGCAATACGACCTGACGGTGGGCGTGACCCCCGCAGTCCCCGTCGCCTACGGCGTGGACTGCGGGTTTGAGCTGACTGGCGATGGCGCTGCCGTGCGCTGGGACGGCACCCTGCTGACCTGCACGGTGGGGGCCACCACCCGCACGGCGCAGCTGCCGCCGTTGCAGGAGAACACCCTGCAGCGGGTGCGGCTGACCATTGACCCGGTCGCGGGCGTGCTGCAGCTGACCCGCAACCAGATGGGCCTGAGTCTGCCCCTGCCCGCCGGGTACGTGGCCGGCATGGTGAACGCGCAGCTCACGCTGTTTCTAGCCAATGGGCAAGGGGCACTGGACAACAAACAGATCTCCGCGCGGTTTGACAACCTAGCCATCCGCAACGGGGACGGCACCGCCGACCTGAGCACGGGCCAGACGAGCAGCGGCGGCGTGCGGCTGGGCGGCGAATGGCGCTTCGTGGCCGGCGTGCCCGACAACGGCGTAGGGTCAGACGGCGACGTCTGGGCCGACACCAGCGGCACGGGCAACATCTACCAGAAGCAAGCGGGCGCCTACGTCAACGTGCTGCAGCTGCTGGCAAAACCCGGGGAGGATGGCGAAGACGGAAAGGATGGGGTGGATGGCACCGACGGCCGCGACGGGGTGGACGGGCGCGACGGGATTCTGTACGGCGCCGTGCCGGTGACGTTCACCCTCGCCGACGCCACCCCCGAGGAAGGCGTGCTGTTTCCCGTCACCGATGAGCCGGGCGGCCTCGCGGGCATTCGCCTGGAGGGGGTGACCGGTATCCCCGCCGACGTGGCGTTCCAGCCGGATGGCGCCCTGGACTTTCTCCCCGTCACCTTCCCAATGGTGCTGCCCCCAGGCATCCTCCGCCTGCACCGCAGCGACGACAGCGGGGCGGCCACGCTGCTGCGCGCCCTGGTGCCAGCGGTGGGCGGCTCGCTGGAGGGCGGCGGCAGCCCCGGGCCCTACACCACCGAAACCGACGCTGACGGCTACCTCACGATCACGAACGCGAGCGGCACGACCGACGCGCAGGGCTACCTGACCCTGCCGGACGGCACCGCCACCCCCGACCCCGACGGCTATCCGGTCGTCGAAAGGAGCAACTGATGGCTGCAGGACCACTGGTGACCAAAGCACAACACGAGGCCGCGCTGGACCGGATTGAGACCCTGGAGCAGGGCGGTGGTGGAGGTGGCGGCGTGGGCAGCCTTGCCGGCAGCCCCACCGACATGCCGGTGACGGTCAGCGGCAATGGGGCCTCGGCCGGCGGGATTGGCGCCGAGGCCCAGGGCGACGGGGCTTTCGCGCACGGCCGTCTGGCAGGCGCCTACGGGGCCCATTCGGCCGCCCTGGGCGATAGCAGTCAGGCCTATGCGGAGAACAGCGTGGCGCTGGCCGGGGGCACCACGGACGGCGTGGGCAGCATGGCCGTGGGGGGCCACAGCGTGTTTGCCGGGAGCCACGCCCAGGGCGTGGCCGTGGAGGGCGGGAGAGGGGCTTCGCAGGTGGAGCGCGTGGTGCTGGCCGGGCAGGCGCTGGGCCAGGGCACCACTTTTGAGCTGATTCCGGGCACCGACCAGCTGCCGCCGGACATGCAGCCCAACCCCAACCGCTGGTTCTATGCCGAGGGGGTGCTGACCTGCACCGATTCAGGCGGGGCCTATCACGTCCAGCACGTGCGGTTTGCCTACGCGCATGACGCCCTGATCGGCATGGCGGACCTGGACGGGTTTACGAACGGCTTCAAGACCGTGTTTCAGGTGGGGACGAGGACGTGGACGGCGGCGGTGGACCTGGTGCCGGCCATCGTGAGCCACCGCCTGCGGGTGCAGGTCACCACGCCGCCCGACGCCTCGGCCCAGACCCGCGCCCTGCTGGTCCTGAACCTGTACGCCCGCCGCCGGACCTGATCACGCTCCGTTCAGTGGCCCCCCACGCGCCCGGCCGTGGGGGGCTTCGCATTCCGCCGGGCAGGGAGTCGCATGCAGGAGAAAGACTTTTTTGGAGTGCTGGGCGCGATGCTGCTGATGGCCAGCGATGGCAACGGTGGCGTGGTGCGGGTAACCCTGGCCGATTTGGTGGGCGGCGGCGGCAGTGCCCCAGGCCCCACGCCGACCCTGGACACCGAGGCGCTGCGCGCGACCACCGTGCAGGTGCCGGACAACGACCTGCCCACCGCCCTGCCCCCCAGCTTCATTGACGGCGTGGAGGGCCAGGGCATGTCCGCCGTGGTCTACGTCCAGGGCGGTGCCATCCGGACGACGTGCGTGGAGGGCTATCAGCCTGTGCAGGGGCAGCCGTTCGGCGCCCTGTGGCCCGAGGGCAGCATCATTGCGCTCGACACCCGGGCCCAGCTCGAATCGTTTCGCGCCCTGCCCGCCGATGAGGGCGGGCCAGCGGTCAGCCTGTACGTCGAGGTGAGCGGCGTGCGCACCGCGCCGCCCTTCGGGGGGAGCAGCTGATGCGCGCCATCTTTCGGCCGCCGCCCACCCCGGCCGCCGCTGGGGCAGTGCGCCTGAGCGCGCAACCCCCGCAGGTGTACCGGCTGTTCACCGTGGCCGGCAGCAGCGTGGGGAGCAGCCTGGCGGGCGGCAACCACGTCTCGGAGTACAAGGCCCTGCAGCCGCTCACGTTCGATGCCCTTGAATCCGAGAGCAATTTCGAGGTGGGGCACACGGTGGAGGTGCTGGACGCCAACAATGCCCTGCTGGCCACCGGCACCTGGGCCCTGGCCCCGAACGCGCAGCAGCCCAACCGGCGTGTCGCGCAGCTGAACCAGACCGTGCAGTTGCCCACCAACGCGATCTTTAAGGCCCGCATCACGCAGGGCCTGGTGTGGGTGGACGTGAACCGCACGGTGGGCTTCGAGCGGGCCGGGATTCGCTTCCTGTCGAACCCCAATATGTACCTGCCCGCCTTCAACTTCTTCAGCGGCACGTATCTGCCCAAAGGGGTGGCGGGCCCGCTGGACCCCGAGGACCTGCCCGGCGCGGCCACGCTGGGGCCCGGCCGGGTGTACACCGGGACGGATGACGGCCCAGGCTTCGTGGACCTGCGCGAGGTCGGGCCGCGCCTGTTA